>NZ_DLLH01000068.1:0-6892 GCF_002476655.1 Treponema sp. UBA7567 | reverse complement strand
TAGCTCAGTTGGTAGAGCAACAGACTCTTAATCTGTGGGTCCGGGGTTCGAGCCCCCGGTCGCTCATATTTCGGTTTTACGAAATAAAAAATCGGGATCGAGACTTCTGTCCTTGCCGTAATCTGCGAGAGTGGTGAAATTGGCATACACGCTAGACTTAGGATCTAGTGCTTCGGCGTAAGGGTTCAAGTCCCTTCTCTCGCAAAATTCTTCTCCCCCCCCATAAAAAAATAGCAAACATATTTTTTCTTAATCTAGTCATTTCCTCTATTGGTTTTAAATTCATTCTTAATTTTCTCAAAAAAAAACAAGCTGCATGTTGTTTTTCCGTCCAAAACTTAGAGCCAAACCAAAAATTCGCTGTCTTTATTAAAAACTTTCTGTTATTTTTACGTGTAACTAAATTAAAAAAAATTAACAGAAAAAACCATTGACTTATTTACTCAAGTAAAGTATAAATTATGCCCCATTTTTGCTTTTTTTTATAATTTATTGACTAACACCCCCATTTTGCTATAAATTTAATACAGTCGTTATGAGTGTTCAATCTGAAGAAGGATTAAAACAGGCTTACAAAATGCTTTCTCAAGGAGAGCCAGCAGAGGCAAAAAAACTTCTTGCGGATATTTTGGAATTCAACCTCGACAACAAAGAGATTGATTTTGCAGTCTGGTGCTGTTCTTATTGGATTGATTTTATAAAAAAACTGGCAAAATCCGACTTTTACGAACGTGGAGAAAGCATTCTATTTCAGTGGAAAACTTTCGAGGAAGCGTTCGGCAAAAAAAAAGAAATTTTTGCAAGAACAGTTTTTTCGGTGCAGACAGGAGTATTTTCTCTTGCACTGGACAGTTTTAGTTCTGTTTCACAGGAAAATACAAGACTTCCGGCTCAAAAGGCAGATTTGCTTTTAAAAATCGGAATCTGCAACAAAAAACTCGGAAAGTACGACATTGCGCGTTCAAACCTTATGGAGGCAAATAAATTTCTTCCTGGTTCGGCGCAGATAATTGCCGAAATGGCCGACTGCTGTGCCCTGTGCGGGTTGGAAAACGAGTCAAAAGTTCTTTTTCGGGAAGCATTTTTTATCGACGCAAGAAAAATCGATATAAGCATGCTAGATTCAGAACTTATAAAATGTCTTGTTCAGAAAATAAAAGACGACCACGGATACAGCGGCTCAGAACTTCAATATTGGATTCCAGTTTATGCGGTTCTTTATGGAGTTTTTAATATAAAGCGTGAGCTTCGGAGCGTAGAGGTTTTAAAATTAAAGCAGGATATTTATGAAACGGAAAACGAAATTAAAAATCCTGCTAACAATGTAAATCAGTTAAAACCAAAATTGATTTACATGTATTTCTGGTTAGTTGATCACTACATTCAGAAAAACCAGACTGGAAGCGAAGTTAGCGACCTTTTACTAAAAATCAAGATTTTAGACAGAAATGTCTATGACTTGTATATAAAATAATAAGTTTTGGAATAATTTTTTTTACAGGAGTATAAAATGTCTGCAGAAATCGTTACAAAAGTACAGGACATGCTCAAAGNNAGCAATCGGCAACTACACAAAGAACAACCTTATCGAGCTGTCGGAAATTATCGAAAAAGCAGAAGCAGAGGATTGCACTGCGGAAATAAAAGCAATCTGTGATGAACAGCTTTCTCACACAAAAGACAGCATCATTGCGCTTTATATTTCGGGAATTCTCGGTTTAAAACATGGAGATCTTGACAATTCGAATTTGGTAACTCTTGTAGACATTTTCCAGAAAAATTACAAAGAACCGGTTGTAACCTATCTTTGCGAAACAATTCTCGACATTGATCCTAATAACAAATTTGCCCTCCGCACACTTGCAGATATTTACCGTGCAGCAAATGATCCAAAAGCTTGGGCTCTTTACGAAAAAATTGTAAAAATTGACGTTGAAGAAGCTGAAATCGCAAAAATTCTCGCAGAACATTACGAAGCAGAAGGCGATGTAAAAAATGCCGTTGCTTATTGCAAAAAAGCACTTCTCCGCTTTGTTAATACAAACAACCCAACCGCATTAAAAGAAACTTGGGCAAAACTCGTTTCTATGATTCCTGACGAAATTGACTTCTTCCTTCTCGTACAGCGCAAAGTAGAAAAATCAATCAGCGCAGAAGAAAGCTCTCTTCTTCTTCACGGTCTTTATCCGTACTACAAAGACAACGCGCCTTCAGATCCTAAAAAATGGGATATTGCAATTCAAATTCTCAAAATAATTCTCAGAATCGATCCAAAAGATTCTTGGGCAAGAAACGAAATTGCAGCCTGCTTCCAGGGAAAATACGCTAAAAATCCAAACGTCAACGACTTTATCGCTTCATCAAACCTTACTCAGAATTTCCGCAACGTATTTGAGGCAATCAATGATTTTGAAAAACACATTGCTTTTGGCGTAAAAAATTTCATTTACCACAGAACATGGGGCGTTGGAATCATCACAAAAGTAGAAAATGACAATCTTTTCATCAACTTTGGAAGAAAGAACGGAGTTAAGCAGATGTCTCTCAAAATGGCAGTAAGCGCGCTCCAGCCTCTTGCACGCGACCACATCTGGGTTCTCAAGGCAACAAAATCAAAGGACGATTTACAGAAACTTTTCAAGGACAACCGCGACAAAACTCAGGCTCTCAAAATTATAATCAAGTCTTTCGGAAACAGCTGCGACTTCAAAAGAATCAAATCGGAACTAGTTCCTTCTATTTTGACTCCTGGAGAATGGACTTCTTGGAACACGGCCGCAAAAAAAACTCTCGAAACAAATCCAATTTTTGGTGTAAATCCAAACAACATTAACGAATACATTGTTCGTGATGCTAAAATTTCTACAGAAGAAAAACTCAGCAACGAATTCAAGGCTGAAAAACAGTTCGCTCCACGTGCAGATGTCTTCATGAGATTTTTCAAAAACGAAGAAGCTGATAAAGACAGCGAATTCTTCATGGATATGTACAACTATTTCAAGGGTTTTTTAAAAGGCGCACATCAGGCAAACGAGCAGGTTGTAGCTTCTTACCTTATAGTTCAGAAAGTAGGTGCTGAAATGCCATCTTTGGCAGTTCAGCTCAACTACACTTTTGAACAGCTCTACCGCGACATTGACAATCCTCGCGAAATGTACACTCTTCTCAAAGACACAAAAAATACAAGTTTCCAGGCTGACTTTCTAAACCAGATAAAACTTTTGTCTGACTGGGTTGACCAGTACATTGAGCTTTTCCCGACAGTTCTGAACAAAAAAATGCTCAACGAAATTATTGAAAATGGAAATACAGAAAAAGTTCAGAAACTTGCCGTAAAAGTATTTGAAAATTTCCGCGACTACCGCAATGCAGTCCTCTTCTTCTTTGAAGAATGTCAGGATGACGAATGGTTTAAACAGTCTGGAATTTCTTATCAGAAACAATTGATTACAATCGTAAACATTATCGATCAGTCTTACCGTGAAATCGATAATCACGTTGATACTACAGAAAATAAAAAAATCATTAAAAACGCAATAAAATTGATTTTTGACGGCGAAAATGCTTATGCAAACTACATGCTTTCATGCGACATGGACACAATGACTCACCTTTACACTCTTGTTGATGACATTGTTAACCTTGAAGGCATTTACAAGCAGGCTTTGCGCAACAAAATTCTTTCAAAGTATCCAGATTACAAATTCCGCGCAAAAGAGGAAAAGACAAACGCTCCAAAGGGAATGCTCGTTACAAAGGCAAAGCTCGACGAGAAAAAGGCTCTCGAAGCAAAAATGACAACTGTTGACATTCCAGCAATTGCAAAGGAAGTTGCGGATGCAAAGGAAAAAGGCGACTTGAAAGAAAACGCTGAATATATCGCCGCAAAAGAAGCGCAGCACAAGCTCAACAACGACTTGAACCGTCTTCAGGGCGAACTTGCACGTGCAGTTATCTTCGATCCAACAACTGCTACAACTTCGATGGTTTCTTTTGGAACAGAAGTCGTTCTAACAAACAACGCTACAGGAAAAGACGAAAAATACATTATCATGGGACCGTGGGAATCAGATCCGGATGCAGGTATCATTTCTTACATGTCTCCGTTTGGCAATGCAATTCTCGATTCAAAAGTCGGCGAAAAACTTGAATTTACAATTAACGAACACAAAAATGACTACACTGTAAAATCGATTAGACTTGCCAAATAAAAGGTAAAAAAGAGGCTGCCCTTCAAGACAGGCAGCCTTTTTTTTGCAAAAAAAATGAATAAAAAAAGCAGAACTTAAAAAAATTCTGCTCAAAATTCTAAAGTCTTATTTTTTAAAAATCTTATTCAAAGCTTTTACAAGCTGAACATTTTCTTCGTGGGCTTTTATCGAAACTCTGTACCAGCTTAAATCCATTCCATAAAAATCCGAACAACCACGGATTACGATTTTTGACATTGCCAGAGCCTGGCACAAAGGCGCCTTAAACGGATTTGGCGAAGAATCCTCTTCGTTGACCAAAGACTGCTTTTTCGGACCGTTATGACCTTTTTTATCCTTTGCATGCTCTGAGCCGGAAGCATAATCCAACGCCGTTTTCTGTAAAGTTTCATTAAGTTGAACGAGAATATAATTTCCTTCACCACGCAAAACTTTTGCTCCGATTGATTCAAAATAATCCGATAAATATTTTCGTTCTTCGGTTACAAGCTTGAGCATCTGACGGTGCCAACTATTGCTTTCAATTTCTGCCTGCATTACCGCAGAACCTGTTACCTGGGCGTCCGTACTGATTGTCCACGGACGCATTGCATTAACAAGAGGATTATAAACGCTGGAACTAAAGCAAAGCGCGTATCCCAAACGAAGTCCTGCCATTCCATAAAATTTTGTAAATGCATTGAGAATTATAAGATGCGGGAATTCATCAGCGCGGTCTATAAGCGCGCGGACATTTTTTTCGGCAGTTTCGCTAAACTGACAGAAACAGGAATCCAAAACAAGAACAGTGTCCGATTTTTCGCAGAGC
This sequence comes from Treponema sp. UBA7567, assembly GCF_002476655.1. Classification (NCBI taxonomy): domain Bacteria; kingdom Pseudomonadati; phylum Spirochaetota; class Spirochaetia; order Treponematales; family Treponemataceae; genus Treponema; species Treponema sp. UBA7567. Next base: position 1,873 of record NZ_DLLH01000068.1, on the reverse strand, counting down.
CTGGCAATTCTTACAATCATATCCAAAGGCATCACGTTGCCTGCCGGGTTTGAAGGACTTGCCATAAACATAAGCGGAACTCCGCCCGAAAGAATTTTTTCAAGATGCTGAAAATCATCTTCCGTAAAAACAAAGTCGTTTTTCTTTTCGAGGGTAAGGTGAAGAATTTTTTCTTCGCTGCATGCCATCAAAAGCGCATTTTCGTATTCAGAAAAGGCAGGCTCAACAATCAGGTTAAAAGCCGTTCCCTGAACATTTTTTCCAAAAACCATAGAAATAAGCTGAGTAATATCAGCAGCGCCAGAGCCGCACAGAATTGGCCCGTCAAAATTCCAGTATTTAGCAAGAGATTCTTTCAGTTCCGTACAATTAGGATCCGGATAAGCCGCAATAATATCTGGATTTAAGGAAAGCGCAAGCAATGCCCTCGAAGCAGCCTTGTGAACTCCCAAAGGACTTGTGTTAGCAGAAAAGTCCAGATAATCATTCAGTCTTCTTGAATTAGTTCCACCATGAAAAAACATAACAGAATTATTATATCATTTTATTTAAATCTCTCAAAGATAAAACACGGCATAAATTGAATTTTAACTGATTTTTTGCTAAATTAGACAGGAAATTCAGATGTTACGTTTGGGATGACCATTATTTTTCGGCATCAGCAAGTATATCAATGACACTACCATATTTTCTCCCGCTAACGCGGTGTTTACAGGAGGACGTTATGAACAAGTACGTCAAACGGTATCTTATTGATGCTTTGGGTGGAATGGCGCAAGGTCTTTTCGCTTCGCTCTTAATCGGAACAATTGTAAAAACTCTTGGTCAGCAGCTTTTGCGGCTTGGCTCAAACCCAATTTTTACTTTTTTAGTTGATGCAGGTGCTTTTGCTTCGGACGCTCATGTTGTCGGAGCGGCTATGGCAATAGGAATCGGTTTTGCAATGCAAGTTCCTGCACTTGTTCTTTTTACACTTGCGGCAACAGGAAGCGCGGCAAATGTAACTGGTGGAGCTGGAGGACCTCTTGCAGTTCTTTTTATCGCAATTCTTTCAGCAGAAGCAGGTTGCCTTGTAAGCAAAAAAACAAAAGTTGATATTATTGTTACTCCGCTTGTTACGCTTTTAACAGGATCATTGCTAACAGTCATTACAGCAAAATACATTGGAAAAGCAGCAAGCGCCTTTGGAAACATAATTGTCTGGGCAACAACACTCCGTCCTTTCTTGATGGGAATGATAATTTCTCTTCTTGTAGGGGTTTTGCTCACTTTGCCAGTAAGTTCAGCAGCGATCTGCGCAGCTCTCGGTCTTACAGGTCTTGCAGGAGGAGCGGCAGTCGCCGGTTGCTGCGCGCAAATGGTCGGTTTTGCAGTATTGAGTTTTAAGGAAAACCGCTGGTCAGGACTTTTGAGCCAGGGGCTTGGAACAAGCATGCTCCAAATGCCAAATATCATCAAAAATCCAAAAATATGGATTCCGGCCTGCCTTTCTTCACTCATCACAGGTCCTGTTGCAACCTGCATTTTCAAAATGGAAATGAATGGAGCAGCGGTAAGTTCTGGAATGGGAACCTGCGGCTTAGTAGGTCAAATCGGCGTCATTTCTGGCTGGTTCAATCCTTCTCAGACAGCACTTTCCCACGGAGCGTCAGCAGCTGCTCCTTCAGGATTCGACTGGCTTGGACTTATTCTCGTATGCTTTGTTTTACCAGGAATTTTAACATGGCTTTTTGGGAAATTTTTCAGAAAACTTGATTGGATAAAAGACGGCGATTTACTTTTGGAAAATAGCTAAAACAGTTCTATAATGTAAAAATTGAGATTCATATTAGATACCCTTGATTTCGAGTTTTATAATTTAATGTCATTATCG
>NZ_DLLH01000025.1:0-40241 GCF_002476655.1 Treponema sp. UBA7567 | reverse complement strand
AATCGTCTACAAAAGATTTTACAGCGTGCTGCAGCGCATAAGATGAATCGTATTCAATTGCATTTAGAAGTTCAGAATTGCGTGCAAAAAGTTTAGAATAGTGAGAAAGATCGTTTTCTCTCGAAGTTATATAAAGTTCAACCCCGTCTGCAGTGTGGTTAAGATCTTCTATTGTGTTGTCAATCATCTTGCTGTTAAAAATTCCTAGCGAGAGAATGCAGACACCGATTGAACTAATAACTACGCCTGCACCGATAAAAAGCATTAACTTTGTAGAAATTTTCATGTTGCGTTTTGCTTTTGTGTCGAATCGGTCAAGTTCTTTTTTTGCCATTTTTATCCTCTTACATATAAAAAACTATTGTCTCGCCATCTTAAGGAAGCGTTCCATGCCATTCTTTTTGGCAAACTCGTCCTGAATAGGAAGAGCAATAGCTTTGAATGCTGCTGTGTCGATGTCGCTGTTTTCTACAACAACTGCTCCTTCAGCAATAGTTTTTGCTTTAGAACCAGATGCCTGTTCAAAAGTCTTTTGGCGTTCAACCTGTGTAGCGTAAGCGGCGGCCTGTTCAATCCACTTTTTCTGCGATGGAGTAAGCTTATTGAAGAAATCTCCGTTTACAAGCATAAGGCGGGTTGTAAAGTCGTGTTCTGTTTCGCAGATATATTTTCCGTTTTTTGCCTTGTGATGATTTTTTAAGCTCATATTTGTGTAGTCGTTTTCTGCAGAATCAACTTTTCCAGTGTTCAAAGCATCGTAAAGAACGCCCCAGCCGACTGAAGCAGGAATTGCGCCGCAGCCTTTCCAGAACTGCTGCTGAACTGGCGAGCTTCCGATTCGGATTGTCATGCCTTTTAAATCTTTTGGAGAATGAATTGGTTTTTTACCATAATAGTTTCTTACGCCGGCAGACCAGTATCCAAGAATCTGAATTTTGCCGTTTGTTTTCTGGTTTACGATTCCTGCAAGCTCTGAGCCGAACGGACCGTCCAGAACTTTTCCCCAGTGCGCAAAATTGTTAAAAAGATAGTTGAGCGAGAAAATGTCAACTTCTGCGACGCCAAGACTCGTAAGGTATCCTGGAGAAATTACTACGATGTTTGCTTCTCCGCTCTGGAGCTTTTTAAAAAGCTCGCCTTCGTCTTCGCTCATAGTTCCGTTGTAAAGAGTTGCAGTTGCTCCTCCGCCAGAAACTTGCTCAAGTTTGTCCTTAAATGCTTTTGCGCCAAAAGTGTAAGGATTGTCATCTGCGGTCTGATTGTGAGCCAGAGAAACTGTAATTTCGAGGGAGCGTGATTCAGTTTTTTTTGAAGCAGATGTTTTTGTTTTTGCAGAATCTCTTGAGATTACTTTTCCAGCCCGTGCAGCGTGCATTGAAAATGCTGCCGAAAGCATAAGTGCTGCAGCAATAACCGATTTTAAATTTTTTTTCATTTTAATCTCCCATAAAAAGTCAAGATAAAAACTTCAGTTTTAGAATTGACTTTTTAAATTGTTTCGCAGCGAAGTGAGAAACAACAGATGATAAGAAAGTTTGCAACGCAAACTTGTAAAGATAAAAAATTGATTTTTTTAACACATTTTTAATATAAATATAATAATTTATAAAAATAACTCTGTCAAAAAAAATAGATTTTGGTCAAAATTTTATAAAAATTAACAAAAATAATTCCAACATACCAGATTATTGACCTCTTTTTTATTTTTTTTGTAAAATATGATAGCTTAATTTAAAAAAAAGTGGAGGAACCATCTATGAAAGATGTAGCAGAAGCCTTTGACGATTATTGGAAGACTCATTTTGAAAACCTTGTTCTTCCTATAAACCAAAAAAGCGAAATGAAAAAAATTGCTTTTCACGCATACAAAGAAGGTTATAAACGATTTGAACGTGAACATCTGACCGAAAAATCAGAAAACGGCGATACATTTTCCGCTTAATTTTTATCTGGACGAAATTTTTTGTCTAACCGGCTGCTTTGGGTTTGCTCGCGCGCATTGCGGCTGTCAATTTTTGTGTCTGCGAACATATTTTCTGCAAAAAAAACATCAACAGTTTGATATTCATTTTTGACAGCCGCAACTAAAGCCCGCCGCATCCGGCGTAAGAAAAACTTAAAAAATTAAATTTCAGGTTTTTCAGTTGTTTTAATTTTTATAAAAATCCATACACCGAGAATTACCGCAAGCATTCCGCTCAAAAAGTTGCTTATTCCCATTACAATTCCGGCGGATTCGCTTCCGGAATTTGTAAATTTCTGAAGAATAATCAAAACTGGCACCCGGAAAACAAAAATTCGGCAAAAATTCATAAAAAGCGTTATTCTTGTTTTTCCAAAACCGTACATGAGCGACAGAACCGAAGCGTTTATTCCAAGAGGAATTGCGCCCCAGGCTTCCCAACGGTAAATTCCTTTTATCATTTCCTGAAATTTCAGGTTGTCTCCTGCAAAAAATTTCGAAATCTGTTCAAGGCACAAAAGGGAAATACTCATCAAAACAACTCCAATGATAAGGTTGCAGATAAGTTCGCACCAAAAGGCTTTGATTGTCCTGTTAAATTTTTTGGCTCCGCGGTTTTGGCTTATTACGGCGCTTCCGCCTTCCTGAAAACCATTTTGAGGCATAGTCGTAATTCCGCCGATGTTGTTAGAAATTCCGAGGGCGCCGACTGTCTGCGGTCCATAAACCGTGCACATTGAATTTACGATTACTTTTCCCATTGCAAAAGCCGCTTTTTCGATTATTACAGGAATTGAAAGTTTGAGCATTGGATTTACAATTTCACTTTTAAACGAAACCGCTTTTGCCGAAAAACTGAAAAGATTGCCTTTTTTTGTCATTACAACAATTGCTGTAAAAAGAACCGTCAGCTGCGAAATCAAGGTTGCAACTGCAATCGCTGTAATTCCAAGACGAAAAATATATACGAAGATTGCCGTCAATGCGAGCTTTGAGGCGACGATTCCCATATTCATATAAAGAATTCTTTTTGAATTTCCGCGCGCGCGTTCAATCGAAATGTATATGTTGTTAAAAAATGTTATTACAAGCGCAAGAATTTCGATTCTAAAGTAAGTGCTTCCTATTGAAATAAATTCTTCAGGAGTTTTCATAAAACGTAAAAATGCAGAAGCTGCCGGCAAAAGAAAGAGCAAAATTGCGCTGCCCAAAATTGCGCACATTGCAACCATTGTGGAAACTCTCTTGCTTACGAGTTCCCAGTCTCCAGCACCGTACGCTTCGCTTACTTTTATGCTCGCACCGACTGCAAGACCGCTTCCAAGTGCGGAAAGCATAATCTGAATCTGGCCAATGTACGCAACCGAAGAAACTGCCGTTGCAGAAATATGCGCGGCCATCATCGTGTCGAAGACTTTAAAAATTTGTGTAAGGCTCTGGTACAGGGCGAGCGGAATGCAGACATAAAGAATTACATGAAACATATTTCCGTTCAGGGAAAATTCACGGAATTTTTCGTCTTTTTTTGAAAGTTGAACACTCATTTTTTCGTCCTTTATATTTTATTATTTAGATTTTTTAACACAACCTTAATAAATTATATGCCAAAATAAAATGTAAAAAAGCGTGATTTTTATGAAAGATTGCATTAAACTACAGAAAATTTATGATTATCAAAAAACGGTAAAAAAAATGAACCAGAAAGTATTTGACAATGCACGAAACGCATTTTACCGCGACACTGTAAAGGATTTTGACATAGTTTTTAAGAACAAAGAAGTTTCGATGGGAAACAGCCATTATCATCCGTATTTTGAAATTTGCTGCGTAAAAAAAGGACAGTGCAGAATTTTTGTCGACCACAATCTTTTTTTTGTGAATGAAGGCGAAATTGTAATTCTTCCGCCGTCAACCTTGCACAGAAATCAATATGAAAAAGAAATGCCGGCGGAAAGAGTCAATTTGAGTTTTACTCAGGAATTTGTCGAGCCTTTTTTGCGTCTTCTTATGCCGAATTTTTTAGGAAAAACTATGGTTTTGGGAAAGATGAGCTTTTCTGGAAAAGAAAGAAGAGAATTTTTTTATGTTTTGGATTTGCTTTTAAAAGAAAAAGAAAAAAGCGATTTTTACAGCGGCTTGAACATTCACGGACTGATTCTTAGTCTTTTTTCTATGATTGGACGCAACGGAAGCAATATAAAAAAAGAAGAGCTTATTGATCAGACGACGGCTTCGGTTCAGAAAGCTGCAAAATTTATTTTTGAAAACTATGCGCAAAAAATTACGCTTAACGAGGCTGCTGGAATTGCAGGAATGTGCAGCACATATTTTTCTAGAAAATTTATGGAAGTGACAGGCTATGGTTTTAAGGAATACCTGACAAACGTGCGCATAAAGCGAAGCCAGGAAATGCTTATAAATGGAAAACTGACCGTAACGCAGATTGCTTTTGCCTGTGGCTTTGCCGATGCGAATTATTTTGGCGATGCGTTTAGAAAATGCACTGGCTGTTCTCCCAGAGAGTTTCGTAAAAAGTACAATCTGCCTGAAATTTAAAAAGAAAAATAGATTTTTTATAACAGTTTTTTTATTTTACGGGCATGGAATACCGTGTTAGTATTAAATCGTGGTCAGGAAAGAGATGAGGACTTAGCACCGGCCGCACGTAGAGGAGACGCTTATGTTGCCGACAAAAATATCAGACCTTTTAGAGGTCAAAAACTAGACATAATCTACCTGCAGTTACGCAGGAACTGAATATTGTGCCAACAGACTAAATGTGTTTTGTATGGCGTTTATACATACCGGGATGAGCTCCCGGTTTTTTTGTTTTAAACTGAGTTTTTGTTTTTTGAAATTACCAGAAAATCCGCAATTTGTGTTTTTGGAAGAAAATTGTTTATGAACAAAAAAAATTAGCCCTGGCTGTAGCAACGAAGTTGAGGCGGATGCTGAGTTTTGCGAAGCTGCCGCCTCAATGGAGCGGAAGCGGAATTGCGAAAGACGGGTTTGACAAAAAATTGCGCTCCAGAATAGCTCACCTTTAAATAAGATTTTATATGCAAGTTTGGCGTTGTTTATGTTATCATAAGTTTTGAGGTAAGAATTATGTTTGATGATGATATTTATACTACTGGCGATGATGATTTGGACGATTTTGATTACTATGTTTCTTACATCAAGGCTTTGGAAGAGGAGCTGGTAAGCAAAGGCGACATTGTGCGTGAACTTATGGATGAATTTGACATTGAAAAGGACGAGGCTGTAAAAATTCTGAAAAAGTATCTGCGGGAAAAGTCTGACGATGATGATGACGATGAAGAAGATGACATTGTTGAGGACGATGATTATAGCGATGGAAACAGGGAAAATTAATCGTTAAAATATAAAAGCTCTTGTAAAAAGCTTATCATATTGGTAATCTTATAAATGAAGGCGGGTGCGTTGTACCTAAGCCATCTCTCTGGAGAGTCCTTGTAATGTGGCAAGGCGCCGAAGGGTTAAGGTTATAAGAACCGATATCTCAGGCAAACGGACGGAGCTTAAAAAAGTTCTACTCACTCTAGAGAGCCTGCCCGATGAGACAGGCTCTATTTTTTTCTCTGCGCTAGTTTTGCAGGGATTTTTTATTCTCAAGGAGAACACTATGACTTCATCGGTGTTCACAAAAATCAATTCTGTTTTAGATGCTATTGACGGTTTTGTGTGGGGACTTCCTCTCATAATTCTGATTCTTGCAACCGGCATCTTTTTGACAATTAGGCTTAGAGGCGTTCAGTTCTCTCAGCTCAAATTTGCAATTAAATCTATTTTCCGCAAATCTGATTCAAAAGAGGGAGGAGAACTTTCTTCTTTTAAGAGCCTTTGTACTGCGCTTTCTGCAACAATTGGAACTGGAAACATTGTCGGTGTTGCTACCGCCATTGCGCTTGGCGGACCTGGTGCGCTTTTCTGGATGTGGCTTGCCGCGCTTTTGGGAATGGCCACAAAATATTCTGAATGTCTTTTAGCTATTCATTTCCGTGAAGAAAAAGCAGACGGCCATATTCTCGGCGGTCCTTTCTACACTTGTGAAAAAGGAGTTGGCGCAAAATTCCCTCGTCTTGGAAAAGTTCTCGCAATTTTGTTTGCAATCTTCGGAACTATGGTTGGTTTGTTTGGAATCGGAACTTTCAGTCAGGTAAATTCAATCACGACCGCAGTTGAAACATTCTCTTCTACTGTTGTCGGCGGTGCCGCTCTCGCCACTGTTTCAATTCCTGGAATTGGAACATATTCTGTTGTTGTAGTAATTGCTTCTATTGTTCTTGCAATTTTGGCCGCGCTCGTAATCATTGGCGGTCTTAAAAGAATTTCAAATGTTGCGGCTGTAATTGTTCCTGCAATGGCTGTTGTTTATTTTGTGTTTGGTGTTTTTGCAGTTTCTTGCAATATTTCTCATGTTACAGAGGCTTTTGAGAGAATCTTCCAGGGCGCATTTGGCTTTAAGGCTGTTGCCGGTGGCGCTGTAGGCGCAATGATTGTTGCAATGCAGAAAGGTATTGCCCGCGGTATTTTCTCGAACGAAGCCGGACTTGGTTCAGCTCCAATTGCTGCTTCTGCTGCAAAGGTTGATTATGCGGTTCAGCAGGGAATTATCTCAATGACTGGAACTTTCTTTGATACAATCGTAATCTGTACAATCACAGGTCTTACAATTGTAATCGGTGGAATTTTGAATCCTGAAATTCTTGACCCTGAAAAATTCCAGGGATTTGCAATTACAAACGCTGCATTCCACGCTTTGCTTCCACGCATTCCTGGCGTTGTAATTTCGTTTGTTTTGATGGCCTGCCTTATTTTGTTTGCATTTACGACAATATTGGGCTGGGATTATTATTCAGAACGCTGTATCGAATATCTTTCTAAAGGAAAAATGACTCCAGTAAAAATCTACCGTTGGCTTTATATTGCCGCTATTTTTATCGGTCCTTATATGACTGTAAGCGCTGTTTGGACAATTGCCGACATCGTAAACGGACTAATGGCAATTCCAAATATTATTTCTCTTCTCATTTTGAACGGAATTATCGTAAAACTTACAGCAGATTATTTCTCTGGAAAGCGCATCTATTCAATTGGATACGATTTTTGGAACAATCCTGTTGCTGACTCAGAACAAAACTAAAAAAATAGAGTTCAGTTAAAAAATGGAAAATTTCCCCGGAAGGCAGAAGCTTTTCGGGGATTTTTTTTGACAAAATTTTTTGAACGAATTTTGCTGTAAAAAATGTTTTGTGGTAGAATGAGCCTATGAATATTTCTGTTTTTCTTGCGCCAGGGTTTGAAGAAATCGAAGCTCTGACGGTTGTTGATTATTTGCGTCGTGCTGGTCAAAATGTTACGACTGTTAGCGTGCCGGAAGACGGCTGTGTTGATGAGCAGATTGTTGTAAAAGGCAGTCATGGAATTCCTGTTATTGCTGATATTCTGCTTAAAGATTACATAAAAAAACTGGACGGTGAATTGACCGATGCCATTTACTTTCCTGGCGGAATGCCTGGAGCAAAAAACTTAGCAGATAACCAGTTTTTGTTTACTTTTACGATTAGAATGGCGCGAGGTGGAAAAGTTGTTGCTGCAATTTGTGCTGCTCCTGCTGTTGTTCTTGCTCCAACTGGAATTTTGGCTAACCGAAAATGGACATGCTATCCGGAGATGGAAAAAGAACTTGATAAATGGTGTGGAAGTGCGCTAAAAGCTGAAGAATTGACCGAAAATTCAACTCACATAAAAAATGTTCCGTTTGTTTTAGATAACAATGTGCTTACGGGGCGCGGACCTGGAACTGCCGAACAGTTTGCAATGAAATTTGTTGAACTTCTTTGCGGAGAACTTGTTGCAGAAAAAATCCGTCAAGGGGCTTGCCAGAGATAAATTTATAAAACAGTTTGTTTTTTATAAAAAAGGCTGTCTGAAAGTTTGTGGATTTTTTTTTAATTGCCACAGGTTCAGACAGCCATTTTTTTAGTAAAAAATTATGCGTTTTTAGCGCAGTTTTTAATTAAACTACTACGGCCTTACGATGATTTTTGCAAGTTCAGGATTCTTCTCAAGTTCCTTTACAAGTGCAGCCTCGCGCGCCTTGTTTCTGTAAGCTGGATCCTGGAAAGAATATGTGAAGTTTGTGTGAACGTCGTATGTTCCGTTCATGATTGCGAATGCATCTTCTGTCATGACAAGCTCTTCATCTGTAGGAATTACGAAAACCTTTACTTTTGAGTCGTCGGCAGAAATGCAAGTCTCAGCGTTGCCTGTGTTTGCAAGCTCGTTCTTTTTTGTGTCGATTTTTACGCCCATCCACTCAAGACCTTCGAGAGCGCGTCCACGGATCAAAGCAGAGTGCTCGCCGACGCCTGCTGTGTAGACAATCGCGTCAACAGGACCGATTGCAGCCATATAAGCTCCGAAGTATTTCTTAAGGCGGTAAACTTCCATGTCAACTGCGAGCTGAGCGTCTTTGTTTCCTTTTTCTGCAGCGTCAGCAATGTCGCGACGGTCAGAAGAAAGTCCTGTGAGTCCGAGAAGTCCAGATTTCTTGTTCAAAGCGTTGTCCATCTCTTCAACAGTCATTCCTGTCTGGCGCATGATATAGAAAGGAAGAGTAACGTCAACGTCGCCTGTGCGGGTTCCCATAACGAGTCCCTCAATCGGTGTGATTCCCATTGATGTGTCAAAGCAGCATCCGTTCTTGACTGCGCACATAGAAGCGCCGTTTCCAACGTGGGCGATGATTACATTTGTGTCTTTTGGCGCTTTGTGAAGAAGAACAGAAGCGCGTTTTGCTGTGTAGAGGAATGAAGTTCCGTGGAATCCGTAGCGGCGGGCAGCGTATTTCTCGTACCATTCTTTTGGAACAGCGTAGCGGTAGCTTGCAGGAGGCATTGTCTGATGCCAAGCTGTGTCCATAACTGCAACGTGAGGTACATTCGGAAGAACTTTCTGGGCAGCCTCGATTCCCATGATGTTCGCAGGCATGTGGAGAGGTCCGAGCCCGATTACAGAGCGGAATGTGTCCAAAACCTCTGGAGTAACTTTTACAGACTTTGTGAATTTGTCTCCGCCGTGGAGAACGCGGTGTCCTACAGCTCCGATAACGCTCATGTCGGAGATTACGCCGTGGTCTTTGTCTGTGATTGCGTCAAGAATCAGCTCGATTGCTTCTTTGTGTGTCGGACAAGGGCTTTCCTTTACAAACTTGTCTTTTCCCTTCGGCTTATGTGTGATAACAGAGCCAGGAGCAGTAACGCGCTCAACAACGCCCGTAGCCAAAACATCTTTGTTGTCCCAGTCATAAACCTGATACTTGGCTGAAGACGAACCGCAGTTCAATGTAAGAATAACCATTGTTTTTCCTCTTAAAAATGAATTAAAAAAATCTAATGCAATTATAAACTTGTAAAAAACTTTGTTCAATTAAAAATGCTATTATTAGTTGTTTTAACGCTTTGCGCCATTTATGTCCGCTCTTATTTTATTTTGCAATTGCGACGTTGCCCGGCACGGTATAAACAGTTTCTTTAAAATAAATGTTTTTTAACGGATGAATATCGAGAGCATTTGTATACCATCCGCCGATTTCGTTTAGATTTATTGCATGAAGGCTGATTGAGTGGCTAATCGGCATAATCAGTCCGTCGTCAAGCAAGATCTGCTCTGCCTGTCCTAAAATTTTGTAGCGCATTGATTCGTCAGTTTCTTCATCTGCAAGCTTTAGTTTTTCGGTAAATTTTTCATTTGTCCATTTTGTGTGGTTCAGAGTTGAACCTTCGCGGAAAAGTTCCAAAAAAGCCAGCGGATCGGCAAAATCTCCAATCCACGAATAGCTGAAAATATCGTAGTTTAAATACGGAATACTGGAAAGATATTGTTCGTCTGAAATTTTAAATGTTACAAGTTCAACTCCGAGCGGAGCCCATGCTTCTTTTAAAATTGCAGCAAGACCTTTCATGTATTCGTTGTCTGCAATTCCAAAAGTAATCTGAAGTTTTTCGTCCTGCGCAATTCCTGAATTTTTACGGGCTTCTTCCATCAATTCTAGTGCTTCGTCTTCATTGTAATCGACTAAGCCTTCAACTTCCGGGTAGCCAGAAAGCGGATAAACCAAAGTTGATGCTTGAATTAAATTATCGCTTCGCAGTTTGTCCCATGGAACAGCCGTTAAAAGCGCATTTCTAAATTCGGCCTTGTTCCAAACTGGATTTTTGCAGGTAAAAAACAGATATGTTGTTCCAAAAACTGCGCTGAGCTTTACTGCATTTTTGTTTATAAGAGAATTTGCGTCGAATGAAGTCGTTATCCAATCCGTGCGTCCTGTGTTAAAAAGCCAGGAATTTTCTTTTTTGTCATCGGAAATTTTAATTATAACTTGTTCAATCGCGACATTTGGCTCGTCCCAGTAATTTTTGTTTTTTTCGAGAACAAGTTGATTTTTATCCTGTTCTTTGAGAACGTATGCGCCCGAAAAAACTTCCAGATTTCCGGTAAAAACAGAAAATGCGTGGTGGCAGAGAATCCGTGGCAGGTGGGCGGTTGGTGAATTTAAAATTACCGTCAATTTTTGACCGTTTGCCTTTAAACCAATTTCCTCCCCAGAAATTTTATTTTCGCGGTAATCTTTAATTCCTTTTATGCAGTCCAAAAGCGAAGAATAAGGAGCGTCTGGCGTTTTTTGAAGGTGAAGCCAGCTATCAATAACGGTTTGTGCTGTTATTTTTGAGCCGTCGCTTGTTTTTGCGTTGTCCCTGATCGTAAAAGTCCAGCGTTTTTTGTCGCGGGAAATCCTGTATTCGGAAGCAATCGCAGGAATTGGATCCAGAGTTTTTGGGTCGTAGCAAAAAAGACCTTCCTGCAGGGCATTTATAATCTGCGCTTCGTTGGAATAGCTTGAAGTGTGCGGATTTAAATCCAGATGATGAGCTGGAGAAGAAAATATAAAAGTCCGCTGGATTTCAGGATTGAATTTTTTGAGAGCTTTTTCTTCGTTTTCGGAATTTGGCTCAAATTCATTCATAAAATTTTCTATGTCTTCATCTTCGTTTTCTTGATTTTGTGGATTCTGCGGAAAATTTTGTGCAAAATTGAACGAAAACAAGCCGACTGTAAGTAAAACTGCGGCTGAACTTTTTTTAAGCATTTGTAATTCCTAATTTTCTTAATTGAGCTTCTTCTTCGATGTATGCCGTGTATTCGGAGCGGCGCTGGTTTGCCTTTACGATTGAATTTTTTAAGGCCGTAATTTCCATTTTTAAACCTTTGATTTTTGAACGGTTTTGTGGAAGAGGTGCGCTTTTGAAAAATTCGTCGAGTCCGTTTAAAATTTTGAGCATTTTATTACATTCAAGAATCTGCTGGTTTACATATTCAAGAATTTTTTCTTCGCTTTGCTGGGCAATTTTTTCGTAAAGGGGCGCTTTTCTTATTCCTGCCGAAGCGTATCTTCTTGAGCGCAATTCCAGGTCGCGTACGAGCTGCTGATAGTCGATTTTTTCGTGGCGAACTGTGTCTGTTGTCTGATCGGTAATCGAAATCTGATAAAAAACAGGTTTTTCTTCTATATTGAATGCTTTTCGGATCGCTTTTTTGAGTTTTTCAAAAAATGAGTTGTGCTCGCTTTCCAAAACTTCATGGTTTTCTATAATTTTTTCTTTTACCTGAGAAATCTGACCCGGCATTGCGCCAAAGACTCTGAGCGCAACCAAAAGAATTGATTTTGTATCGATTTTTTCTTCTGAGTCTTGTGCGCTGGAATTTTCAACTTCGAGCTTTTTTAAAAGTGCTTTTTGAAGATTTTCTTTGTCGGGAGAATGATCTTCGGCAATAATTTCTTCAATCAGTTCGTTGTAATATGGAGTTTTTCCCATCGTTGCTTGAAAAAGTTTTTTTATTTGAACTTTTTCGTCGTCAGGATTCGACGCGGCTTTTTCCATATCGAAAGAAGGATGAGCCATTATGTTTTTGCGGATATTTCCTTTATAAAATTCCCTCTGAAATTCCGTAAGCGCCTTTAAACTTTTGTTGATTGCAAGAACTGCTTTGCCTGCTTTTGAAATGCTGTCGTTTATCATGTTTACGGTTAAAGCGTCTGCTCCCTGCTTTGCGTTAAAAAGCATAGTTGCAATTGTTCTTGTGTTTATGTTTGTTGAATTTACGGAGAATGAGTTCCATTGGATTGCATTGTTTAAATCAATCAATTTTTTAATATTAGAAATCTGCAAATTTGAAACTGAAAACTTGTAATAGTTGCAGAGAAAGTCCAAAGTGCTGTCATAATCGGAAAGCCTCATTCCTATAATCATTGAGCGTTCGTTGTCTGTAAAAGGCGAATTTTCCGGCGGAACAATGTCCGAAATTTTCTTGTCGTTTTTGTAAGGATCGGGCGTGATTAGGGATTTTTTTAAAAGAAACTCATAGAGCGTTTTTTCGCAAGTGTGCATGAGGCGATACTGTTCAAGCACATTTTGCAATTCCCGTGAGTTGAACCAATCCGTTTTTTTATCAATTGCGGCAATTAACTGTTCTGAAAATTTTTTCTCTGACATACTTATATTATCGGCTTTTTTTGGAAAATCTACAATCTTTCTATAATTGTATAATGCAAACAAATCAAAAACCTGTATAAGTTGAAACAAAGTCCGCAAAGCGATATTCTATGAAGAAAAGATAAAAAAATTGGTCTTTATACAAAGAGGTATTTTTATGGCAGAAAATGAAAAGTTACAGATTATTCGCCATTCGTGTGCGCATGTAATGGCAGAAGCAGTTAAACATATTTTTCCTGGAACAAAAATCGCAATTGGTCCTGCAATCGACAACGGATTTTATTACGATTTTGATTTTCCGACAGACCATAAAATAACCGAAGATGATTTTGCTGCTGTTGAAAAAGAAATGAGAAAAATCATTTCTTCTGGAGCAAAATTTGTTCGCAAGGAAATTTCAAAAGACGAAGCTTTGAAAATTTTTGCTGATGAACCTTACAAAGTTGAAATTATCAATGATTTGCCGCAAGATGCAACAATTTCCACTTATGAGCAGGACGGCTATATTGATCTTTGCCGTGGCCCTCATGTTGCCACGACAAAAGAAATCAATGCTCAGGCTTTTAAACTTCATAAAATTGCAGGGGCTTACTGGCGTGGAAATTCTGATCGTCCTATGCTTACTCGTGTTTACGCGCTTTGTTTTGAAAAACCGAATGATTTAAAAGAATATCTTGAAATGCTTGCAGAGGCAGAAAAGCGCGACCACCGCAAACTCGGCGTAGAAATGGATTTATTCCATCTTGAGCCGGAAGATCCTGGCCAGATTTTCTGGCATCCAAACGGCTGGACAATTTACACAGTTATTCAGGATTATATGCGCAAAATGGTAAGACGCGATGGCTATCAGGAAGTAAATACTCCTGCGATAATGCCGCGTACTCTTTGGGAACGTTCTGGACACTGGGGACACTACCAGCGCAATATGTTTATTACTGAGTCGGAAAAAAGACTTTTTGCAATCAAGCCAATGAACTGTCCTGGCGCCCTCGAAATTTTTAAGAGCCGTCTCCGCACTTACAAAGACTTGCCTATGCGCCTTGCAGAATTTGGCCATGATGTGCGCAACGAGCCTTCTGGAACCTTGCATGGAATTATGCGTGTGCGTGGTTTTGTTCAGGATGATGCCCATATTATTTGTACGGAAGAGCAGGTTGCGGCAGAAGTTGCAAAATTCTGTAAACTTCTAAAAAGAGTTTATCACGACTTTGGTTTTGACGATTTAGTTGTAAAATTTTCAACAATGCCGGAAGACCACGTTGGCGACCTTGCAACTTGGCAGCGTGCAGAAAAAGCGTTGTCCGATGCCTGCCACGAAGCCGGACTTAATTACGAAATTCAGCCGGGAGAAGGCGCATTCTACGGTCCAAAACTTGAATTTAAGCTTTACGACTGTCTTGGACGCGAATGGCAGTGCGGTACGATACAGGCGGATTTCCAGTTGCCGTCAGCAGAACGCCTTGATGCGACATACATTGGCTCTGACAACCAGAAACATCATCCGGTAATGCTTCACAGAGCGATTTTGGGTTCAATTGAACGTTTCCTTGGGATTTTGATTGAAAACTTTGCCGGGAATTTCCCGACATGGCTTGCATTTGAACAGGCAGCGGTTGTTCCAGTAAAAAATGAATTTGACGATTATGCAAAAGAAGTAAATGAAGCTCTTCTTGGTTCAGATATTCGCTCAAATGCTTATACTTCTGACGAAAATATGCGCCAGAAAATCAAGATGATTACAAAGGAACACAAAACTCCTTATATTCTTGTTGTCGGTGAAAACGAGAAAAATGAAAAAACTGTAAGCGTACGCTTCCGTCAGAGCAGCGGACTTGAACAAAAAACAATGAAGCTTGAAGATTTTATTGCTTATGTTCAGGAAAAAGTAAATTCACATTCGACAGAAATTTAATGCGGTAGCGCTGGTAGGGGCGGCGTAAGCCGTTCAAAAAAATACCGCGGTTACAAACCGCGGTATTTTTTTTGAATGAAACCCCGGACATAGCGGCAGATTTTGGGCAAATGCTCAAAATCTGCACCGCCCGGATTATTTTGGACTGATTTTTATTCCTAAGGAAAAAATCGCCGTGTCAAAAGCGCGTCCGTCCAAAATTGCGCCGAGCGGAAAGTAGATTTTTGCTTCCAGCCCAGCCAGATAGTTTTTTGTAAATGCGCGTTGCCAGGAAATGTTTAAGTTTGGATAGAGAAAATTTAAGTTTTTGTAAAACCAGCGGTTGATTGATTTTATGTCGTCGCCTGCTGTTGAATTTGTTTCTCCTCCTGTGTCGTCTGAATTAACTCCGTCTGCAAGAAAGGAAAATCGAGCCAAAAATCCCAATCCTCCGCCAAGCTGGAAAATGTCTTTTTTGAGGCGAAAAATATGAGTCGTGTTTAAGTCGAGCAAAAACGAGAGAGCAAGGGCTGTCCTGTTTTCGATTTCGGAGGGGCGCGCGCATTCGCCGTCCCAGAGATAATAATTTGTAAAAAAAGTGAGCTTTGGCTGAAAATTCAGAAATTTGTGGTTAAAAAGGTCAAATCCCGCTCCAAATGCGAACGAAACTGGGCTTGGAGAGGTTTTTCTGTCTGTATTTACATAAACTGAAGGTCCGAGAGTAAAGAAAAACAGGTTTTTGGGGAGTTTTATTTTTGCTTTTTCGAAGTCTTCGATTTTTGTGAGGATTTTGCCGTCATCTTCTGACTGCGTTTTTGAGAAATTTTGTTCTGTCTGTCCGAAGCAAAAAAAAGAAAGTGAAAAAAATAAAAAAATGAACGGAAATTTCTTATAAAACGTTTTATTTTTCATTGTACAAAACCTTTTTTAGGTCCACCGTCAAAAATCCAGAACGGCCCGTCTTGTAAAAATCGCTTTCTTCCCAGGCAACGGCAAGGGTTGCTCCGCTTATGCAGAACGGCCCGTAAATATAGTTTTGTGGAAGTTTTGGAAGGCGGAATGCCGCGTTTTTGCCGTTGTTCAAAATCGGTTCACCGTCCAAAGCTCCGTTAAAATATGTGGTTCCGTCAGAAAAAACAGCGCAAATCCAGTCGTCTGCAATTATTGCGTGTGCGTTTATAAGAAAAGAATTTTCTGAGCTTTCTGCGTTTTTCTCGCCAAAATCTGAGCCGGAAATAAAGGTTTTTGGAGAAGTTCCGCCGGAGTTTTTACATTCAACCGAAAAAGAAAAATTTTGCGGGATTGAAGACAAAAGCGAGCGCAGGCGTCTTGGTGAATCTGAAATTTTTTTTGGAGAATTAAGAAGCCTGTAATTTTCTTCTGAAGTTTCCTGAATCGTAATTTTTTCGTCTTTTGTAAATGGCGAAAGTCTTTCGAGCGAAGAATTTGCGGAAAAATTTATGTAGGTAAATTCGGTTTTAGAATTATTTATTTTTTTTATGGAAGAAAAAAATGAATTTCCGTCAAAAAAAGTTCCTGTGATTTCTCCTCCGCCGCTAAGCCTTAAATCTCCGTAAGTAACAACCGGATAAAAAGCCTTTAATTCCTGAGAAATTCTCACCAAAAAAGGGCGGTTTGAATCTTGAGCGCTGCTGTTTTCGGAAAGAGAGGCCTCCTTGTTAAAAAATGATGAGCGGCTCAATGTAAAATATGGATTTTCGTTGTCAAAAATCAGGTTTGAAGCTGTCGAATTGGAAAAAAGCTCGTAATCTTGAATCAAAACCGGCTGAACCTGCTGGCTTTCGTTTTTTGCAAAGTGGATTACGCCAAGCCTGTTTACGAGCATGTAGCCGCTTTTGTCGGCCGCAGTGTTTGCATCGCTTGCACGCAAAGTTTCTGTCCAAGGTTTTAAGCTCGAAATTCCTGATTGCTGAGGAAGAGAAGTCTGTTCAAAACCGTTTTCCGTAAAAAAATACCAATTGTGGTGTTTTGTGTTTTCTGGAATTTGAGAAAACGTAGCCTTATTTTGTTTTGAGCAGCCTGCAAAAATCAAAAGACTTGCCGAAACTGCCGCCGTAAATAAAAAATTCTGCTTCATTTGTATTTATATCGGCCGTTTTCGAGATTTTTTTTAGATTTTTGGAGCGCATGGCATGGTCTAGCCCGCTCTTGCTGCAAGTCCTCCTTCGCTCCGCTCGTCCGGTCTTTCCGTGGCGATCCGGGCTAAGTTTTTCTCTAAAAACGCGCAGTTTCCTCATTTTTTTTGCATCTTTGCTTAACCGTTTTTTTTGCTTTTCCATGTCGCCTTAATTTGCTAAAATAATTCCACTTTTTTATTGAGGTTTTTTTATGGAACTAAAATGGGTTATTTTGGCACTTGCCGTCTTAATGTACGCGCTTGTAATCGTCTTTCAGGACAAAAAAGTGTGGTTTACGACATTTGCCGGAATTTTATGCATTGTGCTCGGAATGATTTTTCCGGGCGTTATTTTTGGTTCTGCAGAAGGACATGTTTCACGTCTTTTTGCTTTGACAAACGCTTTCGGTACCTTGATTAACTGGAACGTTCTTATGATTTATGTCGGCGCAATGACGATTGCGGCTCTTTTCTTGTATTCAAAAGTTCCTGCAAAAATTGCCGACTGGCTTGTTTCCATTGCGCCTTCGACAGGAGTTGCGATTGTCCTTATCCTTGCAATGACCGGAATTATTTCGATTTTTGTCGAAAACGTTGCGACTGTTCTTGTTATGGCTCCAATTGCGCTGAGTCTCTGCAAAAAATTAAAAATGAACCCGACAATGTTTATGGTCGGTCTCGCTGTTATGTCAAATCTCGAAGGAACAGCAACCCTTGTAGGCGATCCCCCGAGCATGATTTTTGCCGCGGTTGCAAATTACAATTTTAACGACTTTTTTATTCACGAAGGAAAACTTTCCATATTCTTTGTTGTTCAGACAGGACTTCTTGCAGGCTGTATTTTCTTCTATATGGTGTTTGCGCATTTAAAGGACAAATCTGCTGTTCAAAGCGAGCCTGTTCTCTCAGCCTTTCCTGCCGCTTTAATGCTTGTCATGATTTTCGGGCTTGCGGCTCTTTCTTTTGCAAGTTCTACCCTTGCAAAAATTGTTCCTGAATGCATAATGAACCTTTCTTCCGGGCTTTTTGTAATAATTTTGGCGGCAATAGGAGTTTTGTGGTATTCTGCAAAACAGAAAAAGAACAAAAGCGAAGTCTGGACTTTGATAAAGGAGCTTGACTGGGAAACAATTTTCTTTCTGATGGGAATTTTCGTTGTCGTTGGAGCAATCAGCGGAGTAGGGCTTTTAAAAGAATTTGCAAATTTTCTTGTTCACTTCTGCGGCGGAAGTAAATTTTTGGGCTTTGTTGTAATTCTTGCAGTGAGCATTTTGATTTCTGGATTTGTGGACAACGTTCCTTACATTATGGTTATGCTTCCTGTCGCTCAGCAGATGGGCGCCGGACTAGGAATGGGAGCCGACCTTTTTATGTTTGCACTGCTCGTTGGCTCTTGTCTTGGCGGAAACCTCACTCCTTTTGGAGCAAGCGCAAATGTTGTGGCCATGGGAATCGTCAAAAACGAAGGCTATCCAATGTCATTTGCAAAATGGCTAAAAGTCGGAGGAAGTTTTACAATTATTACAACAACAGCCTCGGCAGTCGTTCTTTGGCTTTTGTGGAGCTAAAAACTAAAAATCGCAAAAACGTGCAAAAACGGGATGCAGTTAAAAAAGCATCTCGTTTTTTTTATTTAAAACTTTGGAGCGAGATAGCTCTCAAACCGTCCTTCCGCAATTCGGTAACCCTCAGCCGCTTCGGGCCGCCTTTGGCGTTGCTCCAGCACGGGCTAAGTATTGCTTAAAAAAAATCTTTGGTTCTTTAGGTTAAATATTTAATTATTTAAACTTATTTCAAATTTTTATAAGTAAATCGGTTTACACTCAGAAAACATTTCTTTATACTTTATACATAAGTTACCGATTGTTCGGTAGTTTTAAGGACTTGCGGCAATGCCTAAATTCAGACACGAGTTTAAATATTTTTCTCCTGAAATGGTTCTTTCTGCGATAGAACAGCGGATGGGAGCGTTGTTAAGCCTGGATAAAAATACTGGAGAAGCAGGCGAATATGCAATTCGAAGCATTTATTTTGATGATATTTACGGCACTTGCTTTTTAGAAAACGAAAACGGAACAGATCCTCGCGAAAAATTCAGAATTAGAATTTACAACTGTTCAAAAGAGCGTATTGCTTTGGAATTAAAGCAAAAAGTAAATGGAATGTGCCTTAAAACGTCGTGTCCTGTTCCGCTAAAAACCCTTGAACAAATTATGGCCGGCCAAATTCCAGATTTTACGGCCGAAACTCCATATCTATTAAAAAAATTGATTTCCCAGATGCATTTTCGTGCATTGAGGCCTGTTGTAATTGTTGCTTACGAGAGAGTTCCTTTTGTTTATCCGGACGGAAATGTTCGTGTAACTTTTGACAGGAACCTTCGCAGTTCAAGCAACATAGAAGATTTTTTTAATCCGCAGGCAGCGTTCAGACCGGTTCTACCGGTCGGAACTAATATGATGGAAGTAAAATTCGACGAATTTTTGCCGGATTTTATAAACGAGGCGTGTCAGACGAGCCTTTTGCAATGGACGAGTTTTTCAAAATTCTACCTTTGCAGAAAATTTGACATTAACGGAATGGCTTAAAATTTTTAAAATTATAAAAACATAAAAAAGGACGGTAGCTTTTATGGGATTTAAGGATATTTTCAAAAAATCATTCATTCAGGGATTTACAAGATACGATGCGACTCCAGAAAACATCATCATAGTTTTTTTGATTGCGTCTGTTTTTGCGCTTTATATTTTCTTCGCTTACAGGCTTTTGACGCGCCGAACCTTTTATTCAAAGTCGTTTAACATTGCGCTTCCTGCTCTTGTATTGATTACTGCCGGTGTAATTTTGACGATTCAGTCGAGCGTTGTAATTTCTTTAGGTATGGTCGGCGCTCTTTCTATTGTCCGCTTTAGAACTGCAATAAAAGATCCAATGGATTTGGTTTTTCTGTTTTGGGCGATTTCTACAGGAATTATCTGTGGCGCAGGTCTTGCTCAAATTTCGTGCGTGCTTGCGTTTATTTTGACAGTTGCTCTTTTTGTTTTGGACAGGCTTCCTGTTGCAAAAGCTCCAAAAATTTTAATGGTAAGCGGCAATAGTTACGAACTCGAAAAAAGCATAATGGCGCTAGTTCAAAAATATTGCAAAACTTTTGCAGTAAAAAGCCGCGCTCTTTCTAATGGAAAAATCAACCTTGTTGTAGAAATCCGCGCTTCTGACGATTCTGCTCTTTTACAGGAAGTTGCCGCTCTCGAAAATGTTGTTTCTTCAACAATTCTTGCGCACGACGGCGAAGTAACTTACTAGATTTATCTGAAAAAAAATATGAGCGTTTTTAATGGAATAAAAAGATATTCGGCTGGCTTTGTTTTTTTATTTGTTCTGCTTTCGTTTGGCTGTGTTTTAGCATTTTTGCTTTCTTCTGAACGGGAAGTTACTTTTGAAAGTTGCAAAAAACTTGGTCTTCCGATACTCGAACTTTCTACAAACAAAAAGAAAGAAATTACAAGCAAAGAAGATTATGTAAAAGGCGAATTTACTTTAACGGATCCTTCTGTCGTTCTTACAGGAAAATGCAAGGTTCGTGGACACGGAAATTCAACCTGGAAAACAACTTTTACAAATAAAAAACCGTATCTTTTAAAACTTGACCGTGAGGCAAATCTTTTGGGAATGCCGGGCGCCCGAAAATGGATTTTGATGGCAAACTCCTGCGACCGCTCAATGCTGCGAAATTTTTATGCCGAGCATCTTACTCACAATGTCTGGGACAAAATGCGGTGGAATCCGCAGTCAAAATTTATAACCCTCTTTATAAATGGCAAATACCGCGGACTTTATTCGGTTACGGAAAAAGTTGAAGTTGAAAAAAGCCGCGTTGAATTCGAGGGTGAAGGTTTTCTTGCCGAAATTGACAGCCACGGCGGCCGTCCATATTCTTTTTCAAGCCCGACAGGCTTAAGGTTTCATATCCGCTCTCCAAAGTCAACCGAAGAAAACTACAAAAAATGGGCGGAAAAAATAACCGAACTCGAAAATATTCTTTATAGCGAAAACTGGTTAAAAGAAGACGGATACAAAAAATATTTTGATATGGATTCGTTTGTTGACTGGTATCTTCTTTCTGAGTTTTCGAAAAATTATGATGCAAAGTTCTATAACTCGGTCTTTATGAATTATGACTACAGCCAGGACAAACTTTTTATGGGACCTGCCTGGGATCATGATATTGCGTTTGGAAACAGCGGCGAAAGTTCTACAGGAAGCAATTCTTATAACTCTCTCGTAAGCAACAGCGCGTGGATTCAAATGTTCAAGGTTTTTGATTTTTCTAAAAATTCGACGATGCCGTCCAACGAAGAAGGTTTTTTGATAAATCAGTCGTCTTGGTATCATCGCCTTTTTAACGATGCAGATTTTGTAAATGCGGTAGAAAAACGTTGGCTCGAAACCCGGCTTGAATTAAAATCTTCGATTGACTGGCTCAAGGAGCAGGGCGAGCTTTTAAATTCTGCCGGAGAATTAAACGACAGCGTATGGCACATAATTGGAAGCGCGATCTGGCCACGTGCGCCCGGATACCGCGACAGAAAAACTTATAAAAGCGAAGTAAAATATCTTACGGACTGGTGCGAGCAGCGCTTTGAGTGGATGGACAGTATTTTTTACCAGAAAAAGTTTGCAAATAACTAGAATTATGCCGTCAAATCGAGAAGTTGTCCTGTCTGAGGCTGCACTCCTGCAAGTCCGTAGCCTGTCATATGGGATTTTTCGATTTCGTTTTGAATCTGCGACTGATAATTTTGAATAAGGCTTTCCATTTGGTCATCGCTCAAATTTAAATTGTCGGAAAATTCTGCTTTTGGCTGGCTTTTCATGGAGATAAGCTGGTTTAAAAGAGAGTTTAAAATCTGAATTTTGCTTACAGAAACGCCGTGTTCTGGGATTGAAGAAGCAACTCCAGAAATATGGTCAAATTGAGAATAAATAACGGAAGCAGGATTTACAGGAACATAGAGTTTTCCTGAGCTGCCGCTTAAAATTCTGCCGTATGAATAAGCATTTAATGAAATAGAATTGACCATAACTCAACCTCTAGTAAATTTTCGGAAAAATAAAAATTTAGTTTAGAGGCTGATATATTTTTTCTGGCATTTTGTGCAAATGTCAGAAAAAAGACGTGGATTTTTTAGCGTTTTTTTCCTAGAACGTTGTCAACTTCTTCCTGAGTTACAGAAATCTGTTCAATTTTTAATCTGTCCGAAAACAATTTGCTGTTTTTTTCAAAATTTTCCAAGATTTGAGATGACTTAAATTTTGGTTTTCTTATATTTTTTATTTTAGAACGTTCTGCCTGTAAAAGTCTGTTTAGTTCGTCCTGAGAAATAAAAGTTTCGCTCATAATTTTGCGCTCCCGTAAAAAGTCAAGATTAAAACTTCAGTTTTAGTCAAATTGCTTTGACCATGTATTTAAAAGCGATTCCATCGTAAGATTTTTTTTGTCGCTGTCTGTTTTTATTGCATTGTTCAAATAAGGAAAAATTACGCGCTCTTTTATGCTTTGCCATCGTGGCGGAAAAGCCTGTGGCGCTGCAATTTTTTCTTCTGCCGGCAAGTTTCCGAGCAAATTTCTGTAAAAAGTTGGAAAAATGCGCTCGTTTACACCTTTTATTGTCGAAAAGCCAGACACAATTCCAAAAGTCGCCGTGTCCAGATGCATTTTTGCAGAGCGTTCTAGCAAAAGCTTTTGATTTTTTTCTTGGAAAAACCAGCGGATAAAATTTTCAGCCTGCCTTGGATTTTTTGCGTGTTTGTAAACTGCCATAGAAACAATATCGTCTTTTGCAGGAATAAAGCCGTTTATCGAAAGCCATCGGAAATCAATTTCGCCAAGCTGTTCAAAAGAAATTTTAAAAAGTTCGTTGCTCGTTATGTAGCTAAAAAGCGTTCTGCCTTCGGCAATTTGTCTGTATTTTGGTGTGTAGAGGTATTTGAATTCAAAATCTTGCTCTGCCGTTGTGCTTGAGTTTTTTTCTTTAGTCCAGGCTCTGATATATTCAACTGCTTCTGAAAGTTTTTTTTCGTCCCAGATAAAACCGTTTCCTTTTTGCTTGAAACATGGACCGAATTTTTTAGCGACTTCGTACAAAAATTCATCGTCCCAGGAAGGGGCAAAACCCATTTTTGTATAGAAACCTTTTTTGTTCACTGCATTAAAGTCTCCGGCAAGTTCTTTTATCTGCTCAAGAGAAAGCGAATATTGATTTGGAATTTTATCTTCGTTTTTGGAAGAAAAGACAAAAAGCGGAAGGTTAAAACTGACAGGAAGAAGATATTGGCTGTCAAAAACTTTGCCGTATTCAACGAGAGGCGCGTAAAGTGTAGAAATATCGATGCTGTCTTTGCTTAAAAGTGAATCGAGAGGCCTAAAAAGTTTGCGTGTGCTGTCGTTTTTGAGCCATGAGCCTGCGATTAAATCCGGTTTTTCTTCATCTTTTGCAGGGGGAAGTGAACTTGCGAGACGTTTTTTGTAAACTATTACAGCTTTTGTCTTGTCTTGAATCGAATTAAAAAGTTCACTGTAAGAAACAAATTCTTCGCGGTCAGTCCAAATTATAAAAGTGTCTGGCGAATTGTCTTGTATCTTGCATCCAAAAAAAAGTCCGCAAAAAATAAAAATCGCCGCAAAAAAATAAGTCCTCAAAAATCCAGTCATTATTTGAGTATACCGCATTTTTTTATATTTATAAATATTCAAGAATAGAAAAAAATCAACGATTTAACAAAGCGGCATATTTTTTATAAACCGTATGACAGGCTGACGGCGCAATTTTAAGATTGTGAGCAGATTGCCGCCAAATAAAAAAGACGCCAGATTTTCTGACGTCTTTTTGAGTTTTTATAAAATTGATTTACATATTGTCGGCGCATTCGTAAATAGCTTTATATACTGTTTCAACCTGTTCTTTTTCAAGGCTGGAGAATGCGACTCTGAGTGTTTCTGAATCAATTGCAACTGTTCCAATCTGTTTTTCGTGCAGAATTTTCTGGCGCAGCTGTTCAGCATCGACTTTTGTATGAAAACTCATAAAATATCCTGAATTGAACGGCAGGGCTTCAAGATTTTTGCTTGTATGCGATGTTACGAATTTTTTTACTTCTTCATAGCGTTCTTCGAGAAGTTTTCGAAAATTCTTTTTCTGAATTTCGAGCGCTGGATCGCTGAATGCACGCAGAGCAAGGCTTTGGCTTGGTGTTGACGAGCAGCTTACGGAAGAACGGATCAAACCCATAAGTTTTTTTTCGAGCGCAGCGTAGTGTCCGTCTGTTAAGCCTTTTCCTCCAAATGTTAAAAATCCTGTGCGGAATCCCCAGACAAAGTCTTCTTTTGTTGGTCCGTCGATTTTTACAGCAAGAACATTTTCGTGCAAGTCTGCAAATTCTGCAAAAAGAGACTGCGGATAAATGTCGTTTTCGTAGTTTAGTCCAAAATATGCATCATCGTCCCAAATAAGAACTTTTGCGCCTTTTTCTGCAATATCGCGGATTATTTTTACAATCTGAGCTGCTTCTGCGTTTGTAGGTGAATAGCCGCTTGGATTTTGCGGAAAGTTTAAAAGTAAGCGGACAAAGCCTGTTTCTGCTTCTTTTTCTACTGCTTTTTTGAACGAGTCAAGGTCGAATCCATCGCCTGAAAAAAGATTGAATGTGTGGAGCTGTGAATTTCTGCGTGTTTCTACAATGAGCGCATAATTGTCCCAGCTTGGGTTTGGCGAAAGAAGAGGTTTGTCTTCGTCAAGAAAAAGGTCTGCAAGATAGGAAATGCCTGCTGTTAGTCCTGGAACTACAACTGGCATGGAAATTGATTTTCCTTTGAGCCCTGGATTTTTTTTATAGATTAAATCTTTCCAAAGTGCACGAAGCTCCGGATTGCCAGCGGTCGGCATATACGAAACCAATTCTCCGGCAGAAAGCTCTGGCGCATATTTATGCACAGCTTCGAGAATTGCCGGTTTTCCGCCTGTTAGCGTTGTTCCGATTGTTGCATTTGCAACTTTTCCGAATTTTTTTGCTTCTCCTCCCTGAGCAATAATGCCTTTCGGGAAGAAAATCCGTAATCCTAAGTCTGAAAGCAACTCGCCTGGAGTTGTGTTTTTAAGAACATTGTTCAATTCTTGTGCTAAAGGGTTCAACATGATAAAGTATATTATCGCTATAAAGTACGTGCGTCAATTGGATATGCATAAAAGCTGCATAAATATACAATTTTCAGGCTATAAAATGGATAAAAATAATATAAATTCAACTTTAACTGGTTTTGAAGATACGGAATTTAACGGACAAGGTGGCAACGGCGAAAGTATTCAGGATTCGGTAATTTTTGAAAACTGCCGTAAGATTTTGGAAGAGTGCCGGACAGAAGCCGCAAAACGGCTTGTTGGGCAGGGACAGGTAATTGATGCAATCCTTACTGCAATAATTACAGGCGGACATATTCTTTTGGAAGGTGTTCCTGGTCTTGCAAAAACACTTGCCGTAAAAACTTTTGCTGAACTTTCTGGGCTTGATTTTAAGCGCATTCAGTTTACTCCGGATCTTTTGCCTGCGGATGTAAGCGGAACTTTGATTTACGAACAGAACACTGGAAATTTTTCTGTCAGAAAAGGTCCTGTTTTTACAAACATTGTGCTTGCCGATGAAATTAACCGCGCTCCTGCAAAAGTTCAGTCGGCGTTGCTTGAAGCTATGGCGGAAAAACAGGTTACGATTGGTGAAAAAACTTACCCTCTTCCTCAGCCATTTTTAGTTCTTGCAACTCAAAACCCGATTGAGCAGGAAGGAACTTATAATTTGCCGGAAGCTGAACTTGACCGTTTTTTGCTAAAAGTTCTGGTTTCTTATCCGACTCCTCAGGAAGAAATTCAAATCGTAAAAACTGCCGGAAAAGCGGGAGAAGTCGCCGTAAAAAAAGTGCTTTCCGCTCAAAAAATAAAAGACTTGCAGTCGGCTTTTGAAAAAGTTGTCTGCGCTGACAAAATTATCGAGTATATGGTAAACATTGTTTCGGTAACGCGCAGCCTTAATACTGGACGGCGCACTGACTTTTCAAAATATATTTCTTTTGGCGCTTCGCCTCGTTCTGGAATTGCTCTTTTGCAGTGTTCAAAAGTAAAAGCCTTGTTTGCCGGACGTTCTTTTGTTTTGCCGGAAGACGTAAAAAATGCCGCCTGCGAAGTTTTAAGGCACAGGCTTGTTCTTTCTTACGAAGCTGCCGCCGATGGAATAACTGCCGACGAAATTATTTCAAAAATCTTGACGTTTGTTCCTGTTCCATAGTTGAATTTTTTAAGGCTGTCCGATGCTGAAAATTTTTGACGAAAATTCAAACAGACTTGTACAGAAAGCTTCTCTTTTAAAATTGTCTGCAAAAACTCTTGCCGACAATCTGCGTCTTGGCGGTTTTAAGTCGCTTTACCGTGGTCAAGGAATTGATTTTTACGGAGTTCGCGAATACAACGCCGGAGATAACGTTCGTTCAATTGACTGGAACGTTACAGCAAGAATGGGACATCCTTTTGTAAAATTATACGAAGAAGACCGTGAGCTTCAGGTGTTTTTTGTTTTGGACCGTTCTCTTTCGATGTTTTCTGGAACAAATAAAAAAACTCGGATTCAGGTTGCTTCGGAAGCCGCCGCGCTCTTGGTTCTTGCCTGTTTGCAAAATAATTCTTCGATTGGGGCTGTTTTTTTTGACGGAAAAATAAGATTCAGCACAAAGGCAAAAACTGGGCGGGATCAGGCAATGATGATTTTGAGCAGGCTTGATGAAGCGGAGGAAAAAATTGAAAGAGGTTCTGTTCTTGGATCTGCGCTAAAAGGTGCCCATAAACTTTTAAAAAAACGTTCTCTGGTTTTTGTAATTTCGGATTTCCGTTCATCTCTTTGGCAGGAAAACCTTGCAAGGCTTGCAGAAAAAAATGACGTTGTCGCAATGCGGATTACGGATTCTTTGGACAGCGAATTACCAGAAATCGGAACAGCTTTTTTTTCTGACATTGAAAGCGGTGTTACAAGAAAATTTCCGACATCTTTAAAAGCCTTTAAAAATGCCTGGCTTGAAGACAATCGCCGCCGTCTAGACAGCTGGAAAGAATTCTGTCTGAGGCACGGAGCAAGCCCTGTAATTTTATCGACTGCGGATGACCCTGCCTATGTTTTGAATAAGTTTTTTTGCAGCCGGAGAGAAAGATGAAAAAAGTTTTTCTTTTGCTGTTTTGTTTTGTTTTGTCCGGCTCATTTTGCTTTGCCCAGAATCTTGTTTCAAAAAATTCAAGTTCAAACGGCGCGGTGCAGATTCTTATGCCGAAAAATATTTATGTTGGCGACAGATGTGAATTAAAATATGTTTTTCATACCGATGTTGATCTTTTTGAAAATAAAATTTCCGGAACTGACATAAAAACTCTCGATCTTTTGACTGGCTGGCCTGTTTTTAATAAAATGTCGGAAAAATGTCTGGTTTATCGGGTCGTTTTGGAGCACATCGGTTTTGAATACACGCTCACAGTTTTTTTTATTCCGTGGCAGACTGGCGTAATTGATTTTTCTTCATTCGATTTGGCGAATCTGGTTCGCGCTTCGCAAAAAAAAGAACGCTCCGTTGCGGCTTTTCCTGTAGATTTTGCCCCTGTTTCTGTAAATTCACTTGCCGAAAAAATCGGGGCTGTTTCTCTTAGGCCTCCGGCAGGTCCTCTCGTTGTTTCAGGAACTTCTTTTTTATTGATTATTCTTGCGGCAATTTTTTTGGTTTGTGCTGGAATTGCCGTATTTTTTATTTTTAAACTGCCGTATTTTTTAGCGTTTTTTATTCTTGCTGAAGAACAGCGAAAAATCAAAAAACTTTATAAAAATTCGCAAAGGCAGTTGAACAAGCTTCTCAAAGAAAAAAAAGATGATGAAGAATTTTGCTCTCAGCTTACACTTACCGTCAGAAAATATCTGTGCGGCCGGTTTGACGAATGTTTTTTGTCAATGACATGTGAACATTTTTACGAAAAATTTGAAAAAATAGCCTGCGGTTCACTTTCAGAAGCGCAAAGTTCTGCTGTGAGCGACATTGTGGAAGTTTTTGGAAGATGTGATTATATTCGCTTTGCAAAAGGTTCTGTCGATTCGTTTAAAAAACCTGCCTCTCTTTATGAAGCGGTTCTTGCTGACGGAGAACGCGAAATTCTTGTAAACCGCTGTCTTAGCGCCATAAAATTTTTTACTTTTGAACTGGAGAATGAATCAAATGATGAGAATGCCAGTGTTTGAAAACCCGACTGCTTTTTTATTTTTGGCGGCGGTTCCTGCTCTTTTTATTCTCCGCCAGCTTAAAATTTTCAAAAAAATTTCTTTTCCAGTTGTTTTTGCGGATTGGAAAGGAAAAAGTTTTGTCTGGAAAGGTAAAGTTTCTGTTTTTTTTAACGCGCTTTCTGTTTTTTTGTGCACGGCAGGTTATGCAAGCCTTGTCTGTGCTTTTGCCGACCCTGTAATTCAAAAACAGGAAAAAATTTATACTTCTAAGGGCGCAGATATTCTTTTTGTGCTTGATACGAGCCCTTCAATGTCAGCCCGCGATATTGCAAATATGACCCGTCTTGACGCTGCAAAACAGGGAATCCGCACTCTTGTAAACAACAACAGAGGCGCCGCTTTTGGACTTGTTGCCATGGCAAGCGAGGCCGCTGCGATTGTTCCGCCGACTGTTGACCATGAGCTTTTTTTGCGGCGTCTGGATTCTCTTGTTACAGGCGGGCTGGGAGAAGGAACTGCTCTTGGAATCGGTTTAAGCAGTGCCGTTTACCATCTTATAGCTTCTTCTGCTCCAAAAAAATGCGTTGTTTTAATAACCGACGGTGAAAATAACGCAGGTTCAATTCATCCTGACACAGCGGCAAATCTTGCTACCCAAAATGGAATTACAGTCTACGCTTTTGGAATAGGAACAAAAGGAACAGTTCCAATTGAATATGTTGATCCAAAAACTGGCAAAGTTCATTCCGGCTATTACGATTCTGAATTTGATTCGTCTTCTCTTGAGGAAATTGCTCTTGTCGGCGGCGGAACGTATTTTGGAATAGAATCGACTGCCTCTTTTGCGGAGGCTCTTAATTCTGTCAGCCGGAAACAGAATGTTTTGCAGGCTTTTCACTATAAATCTTCAAACCGGCAGCTTTATTCATATTTTTTGATTTTTTCAGCGATCGTTTTTTTTGCAGCGTGGTTTATCCGCCGAATTTTATTGAAAGAAATTTAAAACTTAATCGAGGAGTTTTATGCTGGACATTCAAAGACCGTACGCTTTTTTTATTTTGTTGATTTTATTTGTTTTCTCCGCTTATGATTTGTTCCGCTACAAAAAAGTGGCAAAAAGTTTGGGAGTTGCAAATTTGATGAATAATTTCCAAAAAAACAAATCTTTCCGCCGTTTTAAAATTTCGATAATTTTGCGGACTATTCTGCGTTTTTTTGCCTGTGCATTTGCAGTTTTTGCTTTTGCAGGAATTTTCTGGGGAACAAACTCTGTCGCAGTTCAAAAAACTGGAGATGCGGTTGCCTTTGTTTTTGATATTTCCTGGAGCATGAATGCAAAAGACGCTCCTGGAGGTTTGACGAGACTTGAAGCGTCAAAACAATATGCCTGGAAACTTCTTGAAAAAATGAATGGAACATCTGTGAGCGTGGTTCTTGCAAAAGGCGATGGAATTATTGCCGTTCCTTTGACAGATGACAGGACAAGCGTTGATTCTATTTTAGAAAGCCTTTCTCCAACTTTAATGACGGCTGCCGGTTCTTCAATCGGAAAAGGAATTTCTTCTGCAATGCAGTCTTTTCCAAAAAATATGAGTCAGAACGCTCATGTCTGGGTTTTTACTGACGGAGATGAAACTGACGGCTCACTGTCATTTGCTCTTGACGATGCTGCAAGGTTTGGAATCCCTGTTACTTTGGTTGGTTTTGGAACTGCGCGTCCAGTTGAAATTCTTGCAGGAGATGGCGCTACAAAAGTAAAAACTTTTTTAAATGCTGAAAAAATGATAGATGCCGCTTCTGCTGCCAATAAAAAATCACTTTTGCCACGGCACCGTCTTAGTCCAGACAATTCGATTTCTTATGTTGCTGCCGATTCTGAAGGTTCTGCCTACGTTTTGCTAAATCAGCTTTCTGGAAAAAAAATGTCTGGAGAGTCTTTTGAAATTCAAAAGATTTCGCATCACAAGCTGTTTATTTTTCTGTCGATTGTATTTTTTATTTTTTCCTTTATAGTTTCCGAGCTTGATTTGAATTTTCTTTTTGGTTCTAAATCGTCAAAAAAAACGGCTGTTCTTGCGGTTTTTGCGGTTCTTCCGTTTTTTACCTCTTGTAAGTCCGAAAAATTTTCAGTTTTGAACGGAGTTTTTAACTGGTATCAAAAAAAATATCAGACGGCGACGGCGAATTTTTTGCGTTCATATAACAATTCAAAACTTTCAGAAGATAAAATTCTTGCAGAGTATTGCGCTTACAATCTTGCTTCAACATACATCATGCAGGACGAGCTCGATGCCGCTTTAATCAGGCTTGAACAGGTTTCGCCAGAAGCAGATGAAAAACTCAAGAGTTCAGCTTTTTATAATGCCGGAATTATTGCAAACCGCCGCGGAGATTTTTCGCTTGCAAGGGAATATTTTAAAAAAGCGGTTCTTGCGGATTCTTCAAATTTGAATGCAAAAATTAACCTGGAATTTATTCAGCAGCAGCTGGAGACTCGAAATTCAAAGTCGGCAGAAAAAGAAATGACTTCTGTCAATGTTGAAAAAAACAATAATTCAATGGAAAATGCCGTTTTTAATCTTATTCAGCAGGAGGAAAAAGAACGATGGCAAAAACTTCAGTCAAAC
Source organism: Treponema sp. UBA7567 (assembly GCF_002476655.1). Classification (NCBI taxonomy): domain Bacteria; kingdom Pseudomonadati; phylum Spirochaetota; class Spirochaetia; order Treponematales; family Treponemataceae; genus Treponema; species Treponema sp. UBA7567. The sequence goes on along the minus strand of NZ_DLLH01000025.1, from coordinate 9,745 downwards.
AAAAAAGATTCGTCAGTCGTGGATTATTAGTTTTTGTATTTTTTTTGATTTTTGCTTCTCTTTATGCAAAAACTCCGTCACCTGCTTTTATCCGCACATTAAAAGTAAAGCCGGACAATTCGTCGATTTTTACAGTATACGAAAACGGTTTTACGCTGAAAATTCCTGAAGTTGAGCCTTCTAACGTTCAGACCGATTTGCCGCAATTGCCGGAAGGAGTCCAGCTTGTTTCTTCAAAAAAAGAAGAATTTATTGGAGAAACAGGAATTCGTGGAACTGCTGTTCACCTTTGGTTTTCTTTTAAGAATACAGGTCCTGTTAGGCTTCCGCCTTTAATCGTAATTATTGGTTTTAGAACTTATTATATTCCGTTTGATGATATAACTGTTTTTGAAAATCCAGATTTGATAAATCCTCAGGCTTTTGTTGAATTTGTTTCCGGGGCAAAATTTGACAGAATTCTTGGAGATTCGAAAAAATTTACTGCAAGGGCAGGAGAAGAAATTATTTTTGAATTGAATTTGAAGTATTTTTCTCAGATAATTTCCTTTGACTGGAAATTGCCGAAAAATTCAATTTTTGAAGAAATAGAAACTTCTGAATATGTTAGTGGAAAATCTGTCGGAAGAAATTTTTCGGACAAAAGCCTTCCTGTCGCAAAATTCCGGTGGAAGCCGCTTGTTGAAGGAGAATACGATTTGCCGGAATTTGCTTTGACTGCGATTGCTTACAATGGAAGCCAGCGCACTGTAAAAATTCCGAATGTAGTTTTAACGGTTTTGCCGGCTTCTCTAAAAGTTGAAAACTCTGAAAACAAAATAATCGACAAAAAACTATTTAATTCAGCATTTTCTGAGCCAAAAAACACTGCTGGCGGTTTTACAAAAAAGAAAATTGGAATTGAAGATTGCAAAAAAATTGCGGAATTGCGCAGTTTTGAACGAAATTCTTTGTTTTCTGGAAAAGAAAAATTGGAACGCGAACAGCTTGAAAAGAAGTTTTCGCTTTCAAATAACGAAAATGAAATAAAAAAGCCTTTTGTAGAATTATTTGCTGTGTGCGGAATAGTTTTGCTGGTTTTGATGGTAATTTTTATTGTTTTAAAACGAAAAAGAATTGCAATTATGCTTGCGTTCTGCATGATTTTGGCATTTGTTGTGAGTTTTTATAAAGGAACTCAAGTTTTTAAAAAATATGGAATTTTTGCTGGAGGAAGCATAAGTCCTGTGCCGGAAGAAACAAGTTCTGGCGTTCAGAATTTTTACGGTGGAATCCGTGTAAGAATTTTAGAAAAAACAAGCGATTATTTTTATATAGAATCGTCGGAAATAAACGGCTGGGTAAAAAAAGAGCTTGTCTTTGAAATAAAATAATTTACTGAAAAGCGGCAAGGATAGGAGTGGCGGCGTAGGCCGTTGCGGAACTTTGTGGAGCAATGAAGGCGAACGCCGGAACCACGGATAGCCTGATTTTTGCTATGCAAAAAGCCGCCCGATAAAAATTTATTGGAGGAAAAAATGGATTTTGGTGATATTTTGACACAATGGGCGGAAACTCAAAAAAAAGAAAAATCTGCTGCAAAAAGGCCTGCGGTTCAGGTTAGCCATAAAAAAGCAAATGCGCCGACTCCCGAAGAAAAAAAACTTGCCGCTCAAAAAAGCAAAAAAACTTTGGAAGGCCGGATGCTTGCGGATTCAAAAAAAACAGTTAATCCAATGGAACTTTGGCTGCGCCGTTATGGAACTGTTGATAAAGACCGTTTGAACGAAGAAAGCGAAGAAGCGTCAAAAATGGAAAATCGCAATTACTTAAAATCTATGCGTCCTGAAGCAAGAATTGATCTGCATGGATTTACCCGGGACGAAGCCTGGGCAAAGCTTGAAGCTTTTGTAAACGATTGCCTTAAGCGCGGAATAAAAAAGATTGAAATTGTTCACGGAAAGGGAATCCACAGTCACGGAACGGATCCTGTTTTGGGCGCAATGGTGCGGACTTTTATTGAGCAGAATAAACATTTGGGTGTGAGCGGACACAACGACAGAAATCATGGCGGTTCTGGAGCAACCTGGGCTTTGTTAAAGTAAGTTTTAAAAAACTGTTTTTACTTGTAACTGTGGGGAATTTTGATTATTTTAATTGCAGAACGTTTTATAATAAAAGAAGTAAAAACTTAAGGAAGTAGTATTGGAAGATTTATACGCAGCATTGGGAGTTTCTAAAGATGCGTCTCAGGACGAAATAAAGTCGGCTTACAGAAAACTTGCTATGAAATATCATCCTGACCGGAATCCAGGTAATAAAGAAGCCGAAGAAAAATTCAAGAATATAAGCGCTGCTTACGATGTTTTGGGTGATGAAACTAAGCGCCGTAATTATGACAGTTTTAGTGCTTTTGGTGCTCAGTCTCAGCAGTCGTATAATCAGCAATACAATCCTTGGGGGCAGCAAAGTTCTTATGGCGGTCAGTCTTATCAGGACGATCCGTTTTGGCAGTGGGCGCAATATGGCTGGAAAAACGAGAATTCGCAAAACGGTCAAAACCGCACATATTATTATAAATATGAAGAAAAAAAATACACTCGCGCCGAATGGTTCGGGCAACTTTTGAAAAATGCGGCAATTTTGCTTTTGAGCATGTATTTTATGAGATTTAGTTTTTTTATAATTCCTATTGGTCCTATTTTATGTATTGCAGGAATCGTAAAGGGGCTTTCTGGAATGACAAAAAGCCTTAAAGGAATTTTTGCGAGAAAGACAAAATAAAAAATAGCTTTGTAGATTTAGATTTACAGAATAGAAAAAAAAGGCCATTGAGCGGTTAAAAACCGAAATGACCTTTTTTTTGCAATCGACAGTTTTGACTAGCGTTCGCGGAAAATTATGCGTCCGCGGTTCAGGTCGTATGGAGAGAGTGCAACTTTTACGCTGTCTCCTGGAACAATCTTAATGTAGTGTTTGCGCATTTTGCCTGAAAGATGTGCCATGATGATATGTCCGCCGTTTTTAAGCTCAACGCGGAACATTGTGTTTGGCAGCGCCTCTTTTACAATTCCTTCAACTTCTATAGCTTCTTCTTTAGCCACATTTCCTCCAAAAAAAGTTTGCCTTTTTGTTAGTTCTTTATTATATTTATTATCTACTTATAAAAAATCTTGTCAACGGGAGACGGATATGGAAAAAACATTTGTTGAAAAAATGAAAGAAAAATTAATTGAGCAGAAAAATACGATTCTTGGATCTCTTGCTGCACAAAATGAAGATTACAAAAAAATTGTCGAAGGCGGAGAGTCTGGAGATGAAGTTGATGTTGCTTCTGATGTTGTAGATGGTCGTTTGCTTGAATCGCTTGGCGCTCAGGATTCAAACCGCCTGCAAATGATAAATAATGCGCTTGACCGCATTAAACAGGGAACTTATGGCCGTTGCCTAGTTTGTAAGAAAGAAATTCCTGAAGAAAGACTCGAGGCGATTCCTTACGCTTTTATGTGCATTAACTGTCAGAGCCGCAACGAAAGACAGAATCGCTAAATCTTATATGTGATTATATTTTTATTTTTCGGGTATGCAAGCTCTGTGTACCCGATTTTTTTTGCAAGAGCAACAGCTTCTTCAAATGCGCAATCTAGCGTTTCGGCGGCATGCGAATCCGAGTTGACCATTATCGGGACGTTTTGTTCGTGCAAAAGCGTTAAAAAATATTCTGACGGATATGGAAGTGTTAAAAATCCGCGGCTTATTGCGCCTGTATTTATTTCGCAGATAACTCCAGCATGGCTTATGGATTTTGCAGTTTCTTTAAGTTCGTTTTTGTACCAGCCTTCATTTTCGTTAAAAAATGGATTTTTCTGGTTGAATTTGCGGACTAAGTCTGCGTGGCCGATTACCGAAAAATTACATTCCGAAAGCATTTTTCGCTCTGATTCAAAATAATGGCAGATCATTTTTTTTGCATTGCCTGAGTAAACGTTTTTTATTCCTTCAAAAAGTTTTTCTGCGCTCCAGTCGACAGGCATGGTTTTTTCTGGAGAGTTTTCACCGTTGTACAGATAATGAATAGAACCGATTAAAAAGTCGGGAGAAAATTTTTTATAAGCGTCAAAATCCGGTTTGCAAAAAGGCGGAATATAGTCTGCTTCAAAACCACAGAAAATTTCTATTTGATCCGCATATTTTTGTTTTAGAGAGTTGATTTCTTGAGTGTATTTTTCAAATTCATCTTTTTTTATGCTGTCGCCAAAAGAAAACGGCCAGGTTGAATGGCTCGAAAAACCTAAAATCTTAAAACCTTTTTTTATGGCAGAAATGACATTTTCTTCCGGTGTGTTTTTTCCGTCGCAAAATGTGGAATGTGTGTGAAAATTTACTTTTAATGGCTTTGAATCTTTTCTTAAATCAAAAAAATCTTTCATTTTTTTACTGCCTGTTCTTCTCTTATGAATTTTGCTACAAGTTTTTTAAAGCGGACATATTCATGCTTAAATTCTTCCAGATTGAATCTGCAGCTTGCGATGTCATTTGTTTTTGCCGTAAGATTTAGTCTGGAAGCGTATTCTGCAAGCAATTTTGCGCTTACCGTGCCAGAACTGCCTTTTAGAGAATGACCCAGTGCGCGTAATTTTTCAAAATCTTTTGCTTCAACAGCCATTTCCGCTTCTTTTAAAAGTCGGTTTGTCTGTTTTGCAAAAATTTTTAATACTTCGATTGCAGACGCAATATCACCGCCTGTAGTGTCCAAAAAATCTTCTTTGTCCCATGCCGTTTTTTTTGCAGAAATTTCTGGTTCGAGGGTTGTTACAGATTTTAAAACAGGCAAATCTATAATTGGAATCCAATTTTCGAGAATAGTGCGGATTGTGTTGCTTTTGAACGGCTTTACAAGAATGTCGTTTATGCCACTTTTTTTGTATGTTTCAAAATCGTTTGAGTCGTTATTTGCCGTACACGCGATGATAATTCCTTTGTAGCCGGATTTTCGGAGTTCGATAGTGGCTTCAACTCCATTTTTTACAGGCATTTGAATGTCCATAAAAATTATTTCAATGTTTGGATTTTGTTTAATCTGTTCAACTGCCTGCTGCCCGTCTTCTGCTAAAAAAACATCTGCTCCAAAATTCCGCAAAAAAGTTTCGATTAACTTGCTGTTTACAGGATGGTCTTCTGCAACGAGAACTCTTTTGTTTTTTGCAACAGATGAATCATCAACCGGATCAAGAGTCATAATCATGTCGTCGTTTGCAAGTTCCAGTTCAACAATGTTGTTATTTTTTTTGACTGTACTTTCCTTTAAAAGCTCAAATACTTTTCTTCGCTTTAATGGCTTGTAAAGGTATCCTTCAAACCAGTTGAGCATTTTCATTTTTGCTTCGCCTTTCATTTGGCCTTCTGGTACAAGAAGGTAAAGTTTTGGCGTGTTTTTTATTTTTTTTTCATTGTGAATTTCGCTTGCTAAATGCCAGCCGTCCATTGCTGGCATGATCATATCGATAAAAACGAGATTAAATGGATTTTTTTGAGCTTCTGCGTTTAAAATAAGTTGAATTGTGTTTTGAGGTTGTGTTGTCGATTCAATATTAAAGATTCCTGCGGCATTTAGAATTTTTATAAGTGAATTTGATGCTTTTTGGTTGTCGTCAATTATTAAGATTTTAGATTTTTTTTGAGAGGAAACTGTTTCTCTTTGTTCAAAATTTTCAAATCCAGGATTTTTTACAATTGGCAGTGTAAACCAAAAAATTGACCCCTCGTCTTTGTTTGGCTTTACGCCGATTCTGCCATTCATTAAATGTACAAGATTTTTGCTGATTGAAAGTCCGAGTCCTGTTCCGCCGAATTTGCGGTAAGTAGAAATATCACCCTGGTAGTAATTTGTAAAGATTTTTTCTTTTTGTTCTTTTTTTATGCCGATTCCAGTATCTTTTATCGTGAATAAAATATTTTTTGCCGCTTTTTTTAGTTCAAGATGAATATAGCCGTGATTTGTGAATTTTACAGCATTTTTTAAAAGATTTAAGATTATCTGCTGAATTCTGACAGGATCGCCGCAAATTATCGAAGGAATTGAAAAATCAATGTCCGTAATAATTTCAAGTCCGCGGTTAAACGCTTCGATGCTGATTAAATCTACGACCTGCTCCGTAAGTTCGACAATGTTAAAAGGAACTGACTCCAGCTTAAACTGGTCGGAACGGATTTTTGTAAAATCCAAAATATTGTTTGCAAGGTCGAGCAGAACATCTGCGCTGAATTGAATTTGGCGTATGTATTCGCGCTGTTCGTCGTCCATGCTTGTGTCTTGCAAAAGTTCAACCGTGCCGATAATTGTTTGGATTGGTGTTCGGATTTCGTGAAGTGTGCTCGCAAGATAACGGCTGGCTTCGTCAATCGCACTGAAAGAGTTAGAATTTTCCATTTATGATTTCCAGTGCTTTTTGAATTATAAAATCAGGTTTTTGAGGTTTTACAATATAAGTTTTTACACCGAGCGAAAGCGACTGAACAATAAGTTCCCTCTGTGCCGACTGTGAATAAACGATTATCGGACTTTTTATGTTGAATTGCTGCAAGTTTTTTAAAATATCAAAACCGCTTATTCCTGGCATAAAAATATCAAGAATAATTAGAGTGTAATTATTTGTTTTTGCAGCCTGTAAAAATTCAGTTCCGCTTGAGAAAAGATCACATTCAGCATTTATAGATTTAAAACTTAGCGAAAGCAGCTGTCGGACGACTGCATCATCATCGACAATTGCAATTTTAAACGGCTGAATACCGTCTTGTTCTTCTTCGTGTTCTGCAGTTCCTGTATCTGAATAAAAACGCATTTCTACAGAACCTTCGTCTTCTGAACCTGTTGATGTTAAAATCTGATCTGAAATTATGTCTTGAACTGTTGATTCTGAACTGCTTTCAACCAACGAATTTAAAACTTCGTTTAAGTTTGAAACGACCTCTACACCGTAATATTCTGTATGTCCGTCAACGAATTCTTTTGCAAAAGTGTCTAGCGAAAGAACTTTTAAGTTTTTTCGTTCAATTCTCTTGTCTGCAAGAATATTATCAAAAAGGAGCTCAAGGTTTGAGCCGTCGACAAAACTCAGAGAAAGGCCTGTCATCATTACTATAACTTTCGGAGAATCCAGACGATTTTTGTCCATAAGTTCTGTTAGCTTGTATTTTAGGAGGGCCATTTTTTCGCGGTTAAGCCCTTGTGCAATTTCAATAAAAATAATGTTTTTGTTCAGGTGAATTTCAAGCACGCACGGAGTTATGTCCATTGTAAATGCAGAACGCAAAATTTGTCCGATTGATTCAAAAAAAAAGTCGAATTTGATTGGTTTTGTAAAATATTTTGCAACACCGTAATGAATAAGCTGTGCAACACGTTCCTTTTCGATTTTTGGACCGGAAATAATCATTGGAATTTTGACTGTATTCGGATTTGACGCTTTTTTATCCAAAAATTCCTGCATATCGTCAATCGAAGTTTCAATATCCAAAATAATCAGGTCAGGCAGGTCGTTCGCCATTTTGATTACGGCATCGCGGTGTCCCTGCGCAGTTTCAACCTCAATTTTTTCTTCGTTAAGTTTTTCTGTTAAAAATTCCCTGAACATTGGGGTTGCGTCTATGATTAAAACCTGTTTTTTTGGAAACTGTGCCATACTTTGATTTTAGAATAACTCTATCGAATTTTCAATTAAAATCTTTTGATAGAAGATTTTGTTTTAACGAAAAATTAACAGAATTGCAGACATACTTTCTCTTTTGGTTTACTTTGGAATTGCAAAATTCTTTCTTCAACTTTGAGTTTTTGGAAAATTCAAAAAAAACACCTCCCAAGAAACTTTATTTGTGCTTCTTTAGGAGGTGTACTCTAGAAGGTTAGTTTAATTGACTGATTTTTGGTTTTGTCAATTTTTTACGACAAGCTTATAAAGCCGTCTGAACGTAATTCTGTTAAATTTTGAACAGGTCGATTTCTGAACCGATTTTGTCGATAGAATCTTTCACTTTGTGCGAAATATCCGAAAGTGATTCTTCTGCCGCGCTGATTCTTTCGGCCCCTTCGCTCATATTTGACATGCTGTCGCTCATTTTTACCGTAATCTCTTTTAGAGAGTTGATTTCGTTCATGATTTTTTCGTTGCGGTCTTCCATCTGTTTTGAAGAAGAGCGTACATTGTTTGTACTTTCGTTCATGTCTTTGAGAGAATTTACAATTTGTTCTGAACCAATCTGCTGTTCATTCATTGCGCCCTTAATCTGCACAACAAGCTGGTCTGTTTCATGAATTTTGTTTGAAACAAGAGCCAGCGCTTTGCCAGATTCTGTTGCTGAAGAAACAACGTTCGTAATTGAATCGCGGATTTTGTCGAGTTGTTCTCCAATCGTTTTTGATTGCAGCGATGAAGTTTCTGAAAGTTTTCTAATTTCGTCTGCAACAACGGAGAATCCTTTTCCTGCTTCGCCAGCATGCGCTGCTTCGATTGCCGCATTCATTGCAAGAAGGTTTGTCTGTTCCGCAATCGAAGCAATTACAGAGTTTGCCTCCTGAAGCATTTTTGACTGGCCCTCAATAGAAGTAATTTGGTCGTTTACATCTTGCTGTTTAGAAAAACCTGCCTGTGCGTTTGCTGTAAGTTCTTCGAATGAAACTGCCATTTTGTCGACAGAACTGTTTACGCTTGCAATGTTTCCAACCATTTCTTCGACCGCCGCAGTTGCTTCGTTTACACCGCTTACCTGTTTTTCAATCATATCGTTCAAAACCGTAATTGAATTTGAAATTTCGGAAACTGAACTGGCCGTTTGATGTACGCTGTCGTTTTGGAACGAAATTTGATTTCGAATATTGGAAAGATTTTGAATTATATTTGAAATTGAACTTGAAGTTTCTGTCGTAGTTTCGGACATCTGGCTTCCGGCAGAATAAAGAGTTTCTTTTGAACTCTTTATTTCTCCTACGATTTGCTGCAATTTGTCGCAGAAAAAGTCAAATTGAATTACAAGATCGCCAATTTCATCGCGGATAAGCAGCTTTACACGTTTTGTAAGGTCTGCATCTCCGCTTGCCATATCTTTGAGCGTATTTGTTACATTATAAATTCGCCACATAAGCCAGCGTACAAAAAATCCGCCGATTGTAATGATGAGCGCACAAAGGATACATACTACTGGAATAACGATTGTTCCGGTTTTTGCACGGATTGCTTCGATTGATTCAATGCTCTTTGCAATAAAGAACATTCCTGTAATCTTTCCGTCGCCTGATGTAATCGGGAAATAATATCCGTAGTACGAACGTCCGCTTATATCGACAGGTCCTGCAAATGCATTTCCTTCGTGGAGAACTGTTTCTTCAACAAAACTGTCGTCGAGCTTAGTTCCAGCGAGAGAGTTGCCGTCTGAATCCTTTAATGTTGTAGCAGTGCGAATATCATTTTTCAAAACAGTGCATTCAACGTTATAACTTCTTGCAATATAATCAATTATATGAGTTGTAGAAAGATCGTATCCTGTAACAACGGTTCCAAAAATTTTCCCGTTTATGTAGATTGGTTCGCTAGCGATTATTGCATAATTGAAATTTGCAACGCCCTCAATTCCGATTGATGACTCTCCAGAAAGAGCGTTTGCAACTGTTCCAATGTACGAAACGTCTACACCGTCTGTAACATTTGCGCCGCCGCCTTTTAATACTCGTCCGCGGGAATCTGTTACAAACATAAAGTCAATTTCCGAATCG
>NZ_DLLH01000027.1:107914-184646 GCF_002476655.1 Treponema sp. UBA7567 | reverse complement strand
GCCGCAAAAACCGGCTTTCCACCCTTCGCTAGGCGCTCATTGCCGTCCGGCAACTCCGGGGTTCCAATCCGGGCTGCAAGCCCGGCCGTGCGCGGAAGCGCACACGAAAAAAAGACGGGTTTTGCGGAAGCAAAAGCCGCAGCATGCGAAGCATGCAAGCCCGGCCGTGCGCGGAAGCGCACACGAAAACTGTGTCAAAATTATCCGAATTTTCAAAAAAAATTGCAAAAAAGCGGACAAAAGTGCTCAAAAAATTGCATTTGTTCAGAAAACTGTCCAAAATCTGCCTGTCAAAAAATGAAAAACCGAAAATTTGCTGTTTTTACAGTTTATTTTTTTTCAAAAAATTCGTTCTCAGACTGAAAAAATGCTTTTTTATTTAAGATTTTTAACTTGGCACACTTTTTGCTTATAGATATATGAAAGCTAGAAAAAACTAAGTTTTCAAAACTTTGGAGGTAATGTATGAACGATTTAGCACTTTTTAATGACTTGTTTAATGATTTTGGAGATGACGGTTATACAATGCCGGCATTTAGTTACAAAAAAATGTTCCATATGCCAAAGGTAGACGTAAAGGAAAATAAAGAAAACTATACTTTGACAATGGATATGCCTGGCAAAACAGACAAAGACGTTGACATTGAATTGAACCAGAATGTTTTGACAGTTTCTTCTAAAGACGAAGTTAAAAAAGAAGAAAAATCAGACAAAAAAGACGAAGCAAAATGGCTCATTCGTGAACGCACAGTTTCATCATTCAAGAGAAGTTTTACACTCCCAGATGATGTAGACAGCGAAAAATTGACAGCCAACGTAAAAAATGGCGTTTTGACAGTTTCAATGCCAAGAAAAGCTCTTGCGCAGCCAAAACACATTGCAATTACCAATGCATAAGTTTATAAAAGCTAGGCGTTAATTAAAATGAAAGCATCCGTTTTTAAGAAATCTTGCTTAGAACGGATGCTTTTTTTAGTTTAAATTATTCTTTTCTATTTTTTTTAATATAATTTTTTGATTGTCAGCAAAAGTCAGAATTAGTTCTTTTTTATCTTGAGAGAATTCAAAATTTAATTTAATCGGAATTATTTTTTCAAAGTCTTGAATTTCATCATTTTGAATTTGATAATAAGGCTCTAAAATCAAAAATGACTTTTTTATAAAAAAATCTCCGCCGTCGGTTTGACTTTTTTGTGCAAAAGATTTTAACTTTTCTGTGGAGAAATTTTTTGGAGCTTTTGCTTTATCAAGATTAATTTTTGAAATTTTGTTTTGTATATGTTTTTTAAAAGTTCCATTTTCGGTAAAAATAAATACCATTTTGCTTTCTGTATAAATACTGGCAAATAAAGTTTTTGGATTTTCTGGTTCTCTAAATAAATCGGATTTTAAAGTAGAAAAATTTTCCCAATAACCAAAAAAATCCTTTTTTGAAAAATTTTCTTTTTCGCAGGAAAAAATGAGACTAAGAAAAATAAATAAAATCGAGAGTTTTATAATTTTTTTCATAAGTATTTGTTTAAAAGTAAAAGTTTTTTATTCAATTTTTTACCATTAAATGCAGCAATAGTTTCGTTTTTGGAGTTTTTAATATTTATCGACTTAATTCCTTTTGAAATAAGATGAGTCATTTGCTCTGGAGAAATAAGTGATTCGAGTCTTACCATTATATCTTTTTTGACAGGCTCGATATAAAGTAACTCTTTCTGAGAGAGAACTATTTTTTCGGAATCCGTTTCTAGTGAAATTTCTAAATTAAGAATTTGCTGTTTAGAGAGATTTTTTACGCAGAGTGAAATTTTTATCGAAGTTGGAGCGCAAAACCCTTCGTTATTAAGAAACGAGGTTGTGTCGATAGAAAAATCGGGAATCAATTTGTTTTGGTATTTGCAAGGAGTTGTAAATACCATTTGTGAATTATTTTTTGAAGGAAAATCTAATACAGAAGAATTTGTTTTACAGCAAAAAAATGTACAACAGAATAAAAGAATAAAATATATTTTTTTCATATTAAGACAAATAACCTTGAAAAACTAGAATTTTTCTAGTTTTTCAAGGTAAAAAAAATTTAGTTGCCAGTTACAATTGTTGTGTGACCATAGTAAAAACCCAAATAATTGAAAGTCTTTAAGTCAACTGTTGAAATTTTTGTAATTCCAGCTTTTTTTGCTGCATCGGCAATACCGTAATCTCCGCCACCAATTGGAATAATACCAAAAAGGTATCCAGCAGTATTTGTTCCTACTTTTGCACCAAGCTCATTTGAAGTTGCACATACTGGTGCTACAGATGTACATCCGATAAATGCTGATGCTGAAACGATTAAAGCAAGAAGCAAAGCAATTTTTTTCATAAAAACCCCCTGAAAAAAAACTATTCAATTTTACCCCCCCCCAGTATTTTGTCAATACGCATATGTATAGCTTTTAAATTTATGTAAAATTTGAATTGATTTCTAAAATTTTTAAAATTATACTAGTTAACCTGAATGTCGAGTTAAAAAAACAGATTACTGAATTGTCGTTCCTATGCTAACGAGGTTGTCATTGCCGTGCTTGACAGCGCGATGTTTGCATAGCAAGCTCGGTTAGCAATCTACTGAAAATTTCCAACGGGATTATCGGGATGGGCAAGCCTGATAATGATAGTAAATTATAAAACTCAAAATTTGGGCTATTTTTTAATAAGTTAATAATGTAAAATAAGGTTAAACTTATGGCGAATGGAATTGAAGATTTAAAAGAAAAAAATAAAGATTGTGAGTTGAACAAAATTAAACCGCATGAATTTACGCAGTGGACGAATTTTCAGGGCAGGGAAGATGCGGAAATGCTGGAAGAAAAATCTGCCGGCTGGAGCGCTCTAAAAAGCTCTAAAGGTGATTATGACGTCTGGGATGAAGATTGAATTTTTGCATAGTATTTTCATTGCGGCTAGAAATTTATAAAAAAGGGAGGAGCCCCTCCCTCGCTCCAACCCTGCGGTTTTCCGCTACCCACCCAGCGGGGCCACCCCGCAACGCCCCAAGCCATAGAAAAAAAAGGAAAAATAGCTTAGATTAAAGAGATGATAAATGACGAAACCGACTGGAAAAATTCTGATATAAATGTCGATTCTCTTTGGTTTATTCAAAAGCGTGATTCTTTTGGCAAGCATGAAAATAATTATCATGGAAATTTTGTTCCGCAAATCCCATATCAGCTTGTAAAACGTTACACTCATAAAAATGACACCGTTTTAGAGCTTTTTGCAGGAAGCGGAACAACGCTTTTTGAATGTGAACGGCTTGGACGCAATTATATCGGATTTGATATAAACCAATCGATGATTGATTTGGTTTATCAAAAAATGGCTGATACTCAGAACATTCATTTTGCTATTAATAATTGTGATGTTTGTGATACTTTGAAAATGGCTGAATGTATGTCGCAAAGTTTTAAATGGTGCGAAAACGAAACACAAAATGTTGATTTTTTGATTGCGCATCCGCCTTATATGGACATTGTAAAATTTACTGGTAAAGAAGAAGATTTGTCTTCAATTTCTGATTTGAACTTATTTTTGGAAAAATTCACGCTTGCTATGCAGAACGGCTTGAAATTCCTAAAAAAAGATAAGTATTTTGCGGTTGTAATCGGTGATGTCTATAAAAAATCGGAAGTTGTTCCACTTGGTTTTTATGTAATGAATGCAATTAAAAAGAATTTTGAGGCAAAATTGAAAGGCGTTATCGTTAAAAATATTGAAGGAAACCGCGGAAAAATAGGCGCACAAGGAATTTGGCGTTATAGGGCAATGCGGAGCGATTATTATTTGTTTAAGCACGAATATATTTTTGTTTTCAAAAAGGAATTCTGATTATGTCAAAGAAAACTCAAATTGAACTGTTTTTGGAATTAGCAGAACCTGATGAAAACGGAGTTAGCCGTTGGGTGGCGAAAACAGAATTTGTAGGAAAGTATGCGGACTTAATGTTTCAAAATGGCTGGTCCTGGGGAAGAAGCGATGGCGCACTGGCGAAAAAATTTGTTCTTGAAAGATTTCCAGAATATGGAGCAATAGAAAAAGTCAGGACGGCTGGCTTTAACACAGAGAATTCATTCAGTCAAAATATCCGTAGTGATATAAAAAATTTTTACAAAGATAAAAATTGCGTTATGCTTGGTGTTCACGGTACATCAGTAAATACTCGAATTGAGGTTGACCACAAAGACGGCAGAAAAAATGATATGCGTGTTTCGGATATGGCAACTCAAAAGCTGGAAGATTTTCAGCCGCTATGTAAGGCAGCGAATGATGTAAAAAGGCAAATCTGCAAAAATTGTAAAGCAACAGATAAAAGGTGGGATGCGAAAAACCTTCTCGGAAATCCATATTCTTTTTATAAAGGTGATGAAAATTATTCAAAAGAGTTAGGCTGTGTCGGTTGCTATCAATATGACCCTGTTGAATATAGAAAAGAATCTGCAAAAAGAATTGCAAAAGAAGCAAGCGAAAATACAACTGAGTTCATAATGAAAAAACTTTACGGAGATAATGTAGAAAAATGACAACACATGTTTTTATTGTTGATGACAACACTTTTAAATACCACCTTGAGTATATGTTTGCAGGAACTGGTGCAAATGCAAAAAAAATAGGAAAAGTAAAACAGGAATATGTTATTGATTTTAATAACAGTTCTGAAACTACTTTGTATGAAAGGGAAAAACAGGCTGCTGAAAAAATGCTTGTCGGCATGATGGCCGATGGTTGCCGTGTAAGAAAAGATGATTTAATAATTTTTTATTTGGTTGAAAAACAAAATGGACACGAAGGAATGTTTTTTGGAGTTTTTCAAGCAGCAGAAGATGGAATCTTTCTTGATAATTTTGATGAAAATCAATTTTTGTATAAAGAACTAAAAAAATCACTGACTTTTAGGCTAAAAATCAAGCCTTATCAAGTTTATGCAAAAGGTGTGACAGAATGGGAAGCTCTTGATGAAATAAAAAATATATGTTCACCGTATCAAATGCTTTGGAGTTTGATTTACAGAAAATTGAAGGGAAATCGTGGTAATACAATGATTACGACTTATGAGTCAAAAAGACTAATTTCTCTAATCAGACAGAAAAATAAAAATCAGACTTTAAATTTTTGTGATTACACTTTTGATGGAAGAAATATCATAGAAGGTGAAAATCATAAGGAATATGCAGGCAGAACTGAAAAAATAAATATTTCGCCAAGACTGCTGGCGAAAGCAGGAAAGAAACAAGCGTTTGAAGCACATCTTCAAATGTACATAACTCAAAATATTGGAAGAGGAACAAACAAATCTTTGGACAAGGCTTTAAATGCAGAAGAAAACATTGAGTGGATTGGAAACGAAGTTTCCTGCGGTTTGGGGTTGCAAAGAATAGACGTAATGATTTCTAAAACAATAAATGAAAATCAGAAAATTGTTATGCCTATAGAGTTAAAAGCAGTTGCGGCAAGTTTTGACAATACACGCCAGCTAGGGCGTTATGTTGAATGGATAAAGCAGTATTATGTTCCGAATAGTCCTGAAAGCGATATTCAGCCAATTCTAATTTGTTTAAAAGGCAAGAAGTTGTCAGATGATTTGAAAAATGAATTTAAACGTTTTAATCAGGAAAGCAATGTTCTTCCATTAAGATATATTGAATATGAGATTTTAGAAAATAATTTGGTTTTTAAAACCGTGGACTATCAAAAATGAACTATATCGGCTCAAAATTAAAACTTTGCCAGCATTTTCTGCCGGAAACAATAAAATCTGTTTGCGGAGCAGACCTTTCTCAGAAAATATTCTGCGATATTTTTGCAGGAACAGGAATTGTCGGGCGAACGTTTAAGACATCTGTTCATAAAGTCATTTCGAATGACATTGAATATTACAGCTATGTTTTAAATAAAAATTATATTGAAAATCACCGTCCGCTTGAAAATTCAGAGCTGTTTGTGTCTGAATTAAATGGACTTTCTCCTTGTGCAGACGGATTTATTTATAAAAATTATTGTCTTGGTGGAAATGGAGAAAGACAATATTTTTCTGATGAGAACGGTAAAAAAATCGATTCAATCCGTATAAAAATTGAAGAATGGAAAAACAATGGAAAAATAAACAAAAGTATGTATTATTTTCTCCTTGCAAGTCTTTTGGAGAGTGCTGACAAGGTGGCAAATACTGCAAGTGTTTATGGCGCATATCTGAAAAATCTGAAAAAATCTGCCCAAAAACAAATTGTTTTAGAATCAGCTGATTTTGAACTTAATGATAACGAGCATGAGGTTTTTAAGTCTGATGCAAATGAATTGATAACTAGAATTTCAGGTGATATTTTATATCTTGATCCTCCTTATAACTCGCGTCAATATGGAGCAAATTATCATCTCTTGAATACGATAGCTGAATACAAGCCATTTGTTCCAAAAGGAAAAACAGGACTTCGCGAATATACTCGCTCAAAATATTGCTCAGTTTCGAGTGTAAAAGAAGAATTTGAAAGCTTAATAAAAAATGCAAATTTTAAATATATCTTTCTTTCCTATAATAATGAAGGCTTAATGAGCGTGGGAGAAGTTCAGAGAATTATGCAGAAATACGGACGCTATGATTTGGCCCAGACTGATTATCAGCGTTTTAAGGCCGATTCAAACCGTTTTAATAAAGCTGAATCGACTGTAGAATATCTGCATATTTTGGAGAAAGATTAACTTGAAAAAACATTTTTTCGGCAGAATTAATTTTCTGTTAAAATATTGCTATAAAAAATAATTTGAGATATTATCAATTTTATAGAGAGCCTAAAAAGTTCTCTGGTTATTTAATTCTCAGTGGCTCGCAGATTTAGATCTGGGGCTTTTTTTTTGCTGTTGAGGCGGTTTTTGAGTAATTTCTTTCATTTTGATAAATGTGTTAAAATGTTTTTATGAATGTTTTGATTCTTCAGCCTCCAGTCATGCAGCTTAATACTGCTTATCCTAGCGGAGCGTATCTTTCTGATTTTTTTAAGCGTGAAAACTGCCTGACTAAGTGGGTGGATTTAAATATAGAACTTTTTTATTCAATTTTCTGTAAATCCGGGCTGGAAAAAATTTTTGAGCTTTCTGAACAAAATGCTTTAAAACTTGCCCAAAAAGCTGAAAATTCTGGTGATGAAAATACTGCCTTTAACTTGCGCAGATATGTCTGTCAGAAAAAAAATTGGATTGATTGGATTGACCGGATTGTTCAAATTTTGTGCGGAAAAGTTTTTGAAAGCGCCCATGCCTTTGTTTTTGGAGCGCATGTTCCTCGTGGAAACCGAATGGAAAATTTTCTGGCAAATCTCGATCACGATTTAACGACCGACGATGCACGAAGCCTTGCAAGTTTTGCGCTGGTTGATTTTGCGGATTTTATAAATGTTGCTTTTGACAGAAATTTTAGTCTTGTCCGTTACGCGGAAAGTCTTACGATAAGCGAATCTATTTTTAGCGAAATCGAAAAAGGTGCTGACAGCCCGATTTTAAAAGAATTTTATGTTCCTCTTTTGGAAAAAAAAGTTGTTCCAGAAATTGAAAAAATACTTTCTGAGGCAAAATCTGTCGAAAAAGACGAAAAAATTCTTGTCTGCGTAAGCATTCCTTTTCCGGGAGTTTTTGCCGCAGCCTTGGCTACTGGAAAATTTTTAAAACAAAGATATTCAGAAAAAATTTTTGTAAGTTTTGGCGGTGGTTTTGTTAATACGGAACTTCGCGAGACAAAAGAAAAATCTCTGATAAAGTATTGCGATGCGATTAGTTATGACCGCGGATATGCTTCTTATAAAAAGTTGCTGGAAATTTTAAAAACAGAGCAAAAAGCGGAAGAAATTTATAATTTTCGTCAGTTTGTTTTGAGAAATGATTCTTGCGGAACGGAAAGCGTCCAAATTTTGGAACCAGCAAAACCAGATTCTCAAGAACTGAATTATGAAATTCAAATGACAAAATCCGTAATTCCTGACTTTACGGACATTGATTTTTCAAAATATCCGCGTTTGATTGACGACACAAACCCAATGCATCGTCTTTGGTCGGACGGAGCGTGGATAAAAGCATATATGGCTCATGGCTGTTATTGGCATAAATGCGCATTTTGCGATGTTACTTTGGATTATGTAAAAAGTTTTTGTATGACGGATATTAAGCTGTTGTACAAAGGACTTTTAAAACAATGCACAGAAAAAAATATTTTTGGAATTCATTTTGTTGACGAAGCTATGCCGCCTGCTGCAATGGTTGCATTTGCAAAAGAAAATATTGCTCACGGTTCGCCTTTGAGCTGGTGGGGAAATATTCGCTTTGAAAAAAACTTTACTCGCGATATTGCAGATTTTTTGGCTTATGGCGGTTTGGTCGGTGTTAGTGCCGGGCTCGAAAGTGCTACAGGAAACGGACTGAACGCGATTCACAAAGGTACGGATTTGGAATCGATTGTCGGAGCATGCTGTGCTTTTAAGGAAGCTGGCATTTTGGTTCATGCCTATATGATTTTTGGATACTGGTTTGAAAAACCATTGGACTTAATGAATTCGATGGAAACTCTTCGGCAATTCTATGCAAACGGTCTTTTGGACAGTTGTTTTTGGCATAAATTTGTTTTGACCAGACATTCGCGGGTTTACGATGAATGGAAAAAAGGACTGCATCCAGAATTAAAGGTTCTTGCTGAAAAAAATATTCCTTTGTTTGCAAAAAATGGTTTGCATTTTGAAGGCGAAAAATCTTCCGAAAAATATGCCCAGGCACTGGAATTTTCGCTTGATGAGTGGATGCACGGCAGAAATTTAGAAAAACCGGTTTATAAATGGTTTGGTTTTAATGTTCCAAAGCCAGATGTTGGCTCAGACTTTATTCAAAAAATGATTGAAAAATATGAAAAAAAGCGCGATTTGGAATTTTCAAAGCCTCTTCCAGAAAATAAAGAAAAAATTTTCTGGCTTGGCGGTGAAAAAATTCTTGTAAAGACAAAACACGGTCAAAAACTGCGCTGGTTTTATATGGGCGAAATGCAGGAAGCAAATGCTGATTCTGACGAAAAAACTATGCGCGGACGAGGATTGTGCGTTTTGCCGTAATTAACCGTTGAGAGAAATATGAAAAGAAAGTCCGAGTTCTGTATTTGAAAAGACATAGGATTTTTTATGTAAAAATTTTGAATCCGCATTCAAGCCATTTTTAAAAGCCAAAAAAAGCGTGACTGCGACTGGTTTTGTGTCAAAAATTGCTTCTGCTCCGTAATTTAAATAAAGATACGGCTCTATGTGCTGGTTTTCGTTGAACAGGAGCGGAGCGAACGAAAAATAATAGTTGTGTCTGATTGATTTTGAAATTTTTGTGTTGTATTCAAGCCCGACACAAAAAGCGTTGAATTTAAAAGTGTCGTCTTTTGCGGTAGAAAAACTTTTTGCGTAAGAATAATTGTAGAAAGAATAACCAAAAAATGGAATAAAAGTTCCTTTGTAAATTCTAACTGAAGGCAGAAGATATTGAACATCAACTTCGATACAGCGCAAAAGTTCGTTGAGCTGTTCGTTTGAGTGGTTAAAATCCGGATTGTCCGACCATAGAATGAATTTGTGTTCCGTAAGACCTAAATTCATCTGCGCTTTAAGCATAGGAATTTTTTCTAAATATGCGTGATATAAAATTCCGTAGAAAAAAAGAACTTCCTTTTTGATTGAGGCAGAATTGGATTCTTTTGACATTATTGAGTTATTTAGCGTCTGAAAACCCATTGTTGTTTCAAAAGTCCAGTCGATTCCTTCAATCGGCGAGATATGTTTTACCGCCGCAGAAAAACTGTCAAAAATGCAGAAAAAAATGAGAAAAATTAAAACTGTGATTTTCTTTTCGTTTCTTTTAATTTTCATGACGGTTTATGGCTTATATTGAAGTATTTTAGAAAAATGGACGGACTAATGCAATAATGTGAATTTTATTTGATAAAAAACAGTTGTTTTAGACTAACTTTTTTTAAATTCACCTAACAAAAATAATTTTGCTATAGTTTGAATATAAATTACCCGTGAGGGAGTAGCAGACTTATTTTTAAGTAGAAAGTCAACATACTGGTTTTACCTGGCTTTCTTTAATTTGCGAGACTCATGCGCAGAAAAAATGGGAATTCTGTGCATGCGTCATAAAATTGTAGATTTTGACCTGTGCAGTTTTGCTCAGGTCTTTTTTTTGCTTATTTTAATTTTTTGGAGAAAAAGATGGAAAATCTTTTAGCGGTGTTCTTTACGGTTATGATTACGGATTTTGTTGCTGAATTTGGCGATAAAACTCAGTTGCTTTTGATTGGAATGACTTCAAAATATAAAATCCGTGACATTGTTCTTGGAACTTTGGCAGCTGTTTTTGTTTTGAACGGAATTGCAGTTTTTATTGGCGGAGCATTGAACGAGCTTTTGAATTCATTTTTGTGGGCTGTAAAATTTGCAGCTGCCGCCGCTTTTATTTATTTTGCCGTAACGACTTTAAAATCGGACAATGATGAAGACGAAGAAGAAAGCGGAAGTAAAATAAAATTTGCTCCGCTGGCTGTTTTTTGTACTTTTTTTGTTGCTGAACTTGGCGACAAAACTCAACTGACCGCAGTAACTTTTGGCGCAAATTACGGGTTGAGCAAAGTTTTTGTCATTTGGTTTGCGTGCTCAATTGGACTTTTTGCCGCCGATATAATCGGAATGTTAATTGGCTACCTTTTAAAAACAAAGGCTCCGGAAGGAGTTTTGAAAATTCTTTCGTTTGTTTTGTTTGCCGGATTTGGAATTTTTACGGTTTATCAAGGATTGTCGCTTTTGCAGGAAAGTCTTGCGGTAAAAGGTTCAGGCGCGGTTATTCCGGTTTGGTTTGTTCTGGCAGTTGTTGCTGTTGTTTTTGCAGGACTTTGTATTTTGCAGCTAAAATTGAATAAAAGCTCAAAGGTGAAATAATTTTTTAAGAAAGCAAAAGTTTTTTTAATTGCAATTTTTTGAAAAAAAAGCTCTGGTTTTTTAGCCAGGGCTTTTTTAGTTTTGAATGTTTTATCGCGTAAGTTTGCGGTACACCGTTTTGTGCGGAACTTCATCATCAATTCCGAGAACGGTCTTTTTCCATTCAACGTATTCAGACCAGTTTCCTTCAAAGAAGTGAATGTCCGAATTGTTTTCAAACGCAAGAATGTGAGTTGCAACGCGGTCTAGGAAGTAACGGTCGTGGCTTACTACAAGCACAACTCCGGCAAAACTGTTGATTGCTTCTTCGAGAGAGCGGGTTGTCGAAATGTCCAAATCGTTTGTAGGTTCGTCTAAAAGAAGAACGTTTCCTGCTTCTTTGAACATAAGTCCCATATTTAGGCGGTTTTTTTCTCCTCCGGAAAGAACGCTGATTTTTTTGTTTTGTTCAGCAGAATTAAAATTGAACCATGAACAGTAAGCGTGGGCGTTTACTTCGCGAACTGCGCCGTTAAGAGGGCGGCCTTTTTCGTCTACGGCACCAAGTTTTACAAGGTCGCTTCCGCCGCTCAAAGTTTCGTAAATTGTTTTGTTTGGATCGAGCTTTGAGCGCATCTGATCTACATAAACCAATTTTACGGTTTCGCCGATTTTGATTTTTCCAGAATCAGGAAGTTCCTTTCCTGTTGTTCCGTCAGGCAATTCAATATCTTGTCCAGCGGCGCTTGCAATCATTTTGAAGAGAGTTGTTTTTCCTGCGCCGTTTGGACCGACAATTCCAACAACCGCTCCGGCAGGGATATGGAAGTCGAGGTTTTCAAAAAGAAGCTTGTCGCCAAAAGATTTAGTCAATTTTTCAGCATCAATTACAACGTTTCCGAGGCGTGGACCTGCTGGAATAGAAATCTGGCTGTCTTTAAGCTGAATTCGTTTTGATTCTTCGGCAAGAAGAGCTTCGTATTTTGTAATGTGCTCCTTGTGTTTTGCCTGACGGCCTTTTGCTCCTGCGTGAATCCATTCCAATTCTTCTTTCATTTCGCGCTGACGAACGCTTGCTTGTTTTTCTTCAAGTTCAAGACGCTTTTGTTTTGCTTCGAGCCATTCAGAATAGTTTCCTTTGAACGGATAACCTTCGCCCCGATCCATTTCCAAAATCCAGCCGGCAACATTGTCCAAGAAGTAACGGTCGTGAGTAATTGCAATAATTGTTCCTGGATAATCTTTTAAATGGCGTTCAAGCCATGCGACAGTTTCTGCATCGAGATGGTTTGTAGGTTCGTCCAAAAGCAGAATGTCCGGTTTTTGCAAAAGAAGTCGGCACAAAGCAACACGGCGGCGTTCTCCTCCAGAAAGGACATCGACAATCTGGTCAGGCGGAGGGCAGCGGAGTGCGTCCATTGCAAGTTCAAGATTATTGTCCAGATTCCAGGCATCTGCGGCATCGAGTTTTTCCTGAATTTCGGCCTGGCGTGCGCAAAGTTTGTCAAAATCAGCGTCAGGATCGCCAAAAGCTTCGTTAACTTTATCAAATTCTTCAAGAAGGTCTGTAATCGGCTTAACGCCTTCTTTTACTACTTCAAGAACAGTTTTTCCTTGTTCAAGATAAGGTTCCTGCTCAAGATAACCCATTGAATAACCCGGCAAAAGTTGAGTTTCGCCAGTGTAATCTTTATCAATTCCTGCAAAAATCTTAAAAAGCGAAGACTTACCGGCACCGTTTTCACCGATAACACCAATTTTAGCGCCGTAGTAATAAGAAATCGAAATGTCTTTAAGAACTACTTTTGTGCCGTAAGCGCGACTAACGCGGTCCATGGTATAAATGATTTTTTTGTCGTCGAATGTTTTAGCCATAAAATTAGTATAGCAGAAGTTTGCTTTTAGTTATAGACACCGGCAAATTTGTGTAAGTTTGCATAAAAAAACCAGCCTTTCGGCTGGTCTGCATATATGGTTAAATTACCATGTTTTTTCAATTTCTGGTTCGCAGATGTTGATTTCTGTGTCAAGATCAAAGAACTTGCATTTGTCCATTCTTGGAACAAAGTTTACTGTGTCGCCAAGCTTTGGATTTACTGAAGGGTGGCATTTTGCAACAACCTTTGTATTCTGAATTTGTACAAAAACGTGTGTTTCTGCGCCGAGCGGTTCTTTGTTTGTAACTTTTACAGAAATATTGTTTTCTGCTGCCGGAGCATCCTGATAAATGAGGTCTTCTGGGCGAACGCCGAACCATACTTCTTTTCCAACATAAGCCTTAAGGTGTTTTTGCTGAGTTTCTGTTGGAACGAGTTTGAATGTTCCTTCGTTTGCTACAACTTTATCACCGTTTGCTTCAATATTTACTTTGAAGAAGTTCATTGGAGGAGTTCCGATAAATCCAGCAACGAATTTGTTAATCGGGTGATTGTAAAGATAAAGCGGAGCACCAATCTGCTGAATGCGTTTTTCTGACATTACAACGATTTTTGTACCCATTGTCATAGCTTCAATCTGGTCGTGTGTTACATAAATCATTGTTGCCTGAAGACGGCTGTGGAGGGCAGAAATTTCTGCACGCATCTGAACACGGAGTTTTGCGTCAAGGTTAGAAAGCGGCTCGTCAAACAAGAATACTTTTGGAGAACGAACGATTGCACGTCCTACAGCGACACGCTGGCGCTGGCCGCCGGAAAGAGCCTTTGGTTTGCGGTCGAGATATGTATCGAGGTCAAGAATTTTCGAAGCTTCGCGAACACGGCGGTCGATTTCTTCTTTGTCAATTTTGCGGATTTTAAGACCATAAGCCATGTTGTCGTAAACTGTCATATGTGGATAAAGAGCATAATCCTGGAAAACCATGGCAATGTTGCGGTCTCTTGGCGGAACATCGTTCATAACTTCGCCATCAATTAAAAGCTGACCGCCAGTAATGTCTTCAAGACCGGCAATCATGCGGAGAGTTGTAGATTTACCACAACCAGACGGACCTACGAATACACAAAATTCGCGGTCTTCAATTGTTACATTAGATCTTTCTACAGCAAGAACGTTGCCGTCGTAGATTTTTGTAATACCTTTAAGTTCAATCTTAGCCATTTAATCCTCTTAACAGTAATAAATTAAAAAATTACTTTTATTATAATAACATTTAATAAGTATCAAAATCAATAATCTGAGTGCTCAAAACACTTTAAAACGCGGTTTTTTATATGGACGAAGTTAACCGTCTAACCGGCTTTTCGTGGCTGCGGTCCTTCGGACTTGCTTTGCAACCACTACAATCCGGCGTAAGTTAAGCCTGTAGACTCGTCAATTCCCATCATAATATTCATGCACTGAACGGCGGCGCCGCTTGCTCCTTTGCCCAAATTGTCAAAGCGGCTTGTAAGAACCAGCCTTTCGTCGTTGCCGCAGACAAAAATCTGCATGCTGTTTGTTCCGGCGAGTGTGTTTGCAGGAATAAAATTTTCTGTAAGTGTGCCTTCGCCCAAAAATTCTGCGCATTTTACAAAACGGCTGGAATTGTAGTGTTCCTTAAAAAGTTCTGTAAGCTGCTGGCCGTTGAGTTTTTTTTGCATAAGTCTTGTAAAAAGGCTTACAGTTACGGTCATGCCTTCAAAATAATCGCAGACATAAGGGTTAAAAATCGGCTTGTATGCAAGTCCGCTGATTTTTTGCATTTCTGGAAGGTGTTTGTGTTCCTGTGTGAGCGCATAAAGACGCGGAGACTTTAATTCTGGATTGCGGTCTGGAGATTCGTACTGGGCGATTGCTTTTTTTCCTGCTCCCGAGTATCCCGACACTGCATGGCAGACAACCGGATAATCCGGAGAAATTATTCCATTTTTGATAAGCGGATAAACGAGAGAAATAAAGCCGGAAGCATAGCAGCCTGGAACTGCAACCCTGTTTGAAGTTTCGATTTTCTGTCGATGTTCCTTTGAAAGTTCTGGAAAACCGTAAGCCCAATCTGGATTTGTGCGGTGAGCTGTTGAAGCATCCAAAATACGGGTTTTTGGGTTTGTGCAAAGATTTGCGGCCTCGATTGCGGCTGCGTCCGGCAGGCAGAGAAACGTAAAGTCGGACGCGTTTATCATTTTTGCGCGTTCTTGGGGATCCTTGCGTTTTTCCTCATCGATTAAAAGAATTTCGATGTCGCTGCGTTTTTCGAATCGTTCATAAATTTTAAGACCGGTTGTGCCGTCTTTGCCGTCAATAAAAACTTTGTAAGCCATTTTTTTGTCTCCAAAATTATTTGCGTTAGGGGTTGGAGTGGCCGCGAAGCGGGTGCAAAGCACCGGTAGCCACGGAAGACCCGGCGGAGATGTCCAAAAAAAAACTCAAATAGATTTTCGGGTCAAGCCCGAAAATGACAGAAAAGATACTTTTTGGACATCTCCGCAACGCCCAGATTCTTTAAATATATATTTTTTGACCGATAATTACGATATGAAACACAGAACTTTTTGGATATTTTTTTTGATGGCTCTTTTTGCGGCGTCTGATACCGGAATTTTTGCTCAGGCGCAGGCTGTAAAATTGCATTATTCGGGAAAAGGCGGATATTCGCTTGTGGAACGGACAAATTTGCGCCGTTATGTGAACGGAAAATATGTCGGTTTGACGAGCAGGGAAGTTCGTTCTTTTGTAAGTCCGAGCGAGCCTCCGTTAATGCGTTTTAAGGCAAAAGGTTCTGTTTACGAAAATGACCAGTGGTATGACGGAAGTTTTTATGTAATGGAAGAAACTTTGCGTAATTCTCAGGCTGCCGGAGCAGGGATTCACGAAGCTGTTCAGTCGGTTTTTCATATTTCTAAAAACGGGCAGCTTACAATGTACAAGGATAACGGTTATCCGAGTTTTAGGAGTTTTCCGGCTTATACTGCGGACAAGGTGAATGTCGGAGAAAGCTGGAAGGCTGTGGCGGAACGTTCGGTTGATCCGCTCAATAAAGGCATTTTTACAAAAATTCCGATGCAGGTTCTTTATACTTTTTCTGGCGCAGAAACTTATAGAGGACAGGCGGTTTATAGAATCAAGGCAATCTGGCAGACTTATTATGACGCGCAAAACCGCGATTTTGGAGGGGATTCTTCGCTGCAAAAGGCTCGTGGAGGGCACAAGGCGGATATTATTGTTTTGCAGGAAACCGGCGAGCCGATTTTGACTATTGATAATGTTGACGAGACTTTTTTTTGGATTGATGGGACCCAGGTAAATTTTAAAGGAACGATTACGCTTTTTACTGAATTTCTGCCGGCGTTTGACTCTCAGAGAATTATGGCGGCTTTAAAACGCGTAGCGACGGTTAAGAACGGAAAAAACGGAATGGACAAAAATTTCTCTGGAACGGAAAAATCAGTTTCTGTCGGAACTGTGGCTGGTTCTGGAAAATTGGCAGTTCCGGACAAAAAACTTTCGGCTGAAAAGTCTGAAAAAGTTGCATCTGCTGGAAAAACTGAAAAATCGCTGTCAAAAAATGGACTAAGCGCAGAAAAAATTGATGACGTTTTGCCAAAAAACAATATTGTTGCGGAAGAAGTTTCGGCAGGAATCCGTCTGAGTATTCGTGACATAAAATTTGCTCCGGACAGTGCGCAGATTTTGTCTGGCGAAAGCAAGCGGCTTGACGAAATTGCAGAGGTCTTGAAAATGGCTCCGAATGCGCAGTTTTTGGTGGAAGGCCATACTGCAAGCGTTGGAAAACCAGCTGGCGAACAAAAACTTTCTGAGCAGCGCGCTTGCAAAATTGCGGAAGAACTCAAGGCGCGCGGTGTAAAGGCTGGAACGTTTATTTGCCGCGGCTTTGGCGGAACAAAACCTGTTGCTTCTAACGAAACAGACGAAGGCAGGGCGCAAAACCGTCGTGTTGAAATTACGATTTTAAAATAAAACTTGGCTTTGAATTACGAAAAATTCCAGATTTCGTTTTTGTGAATTGTTCCTAGAGCGTGTGCTGCCTGAACTATGTTTTGATTATTTTGAGCATGCATAAAGTTTTTGAGGTCGATCGAAAAACGGTTCATTGAAAAATGCTGAAATACAAAGACTTTTTGCCATTCTTCTGGAGCGGAACTGTAAGTTTTTTTGAGCTCGTTTTTGTATTCGGTAAAAATGCCGTTCTTTTTGAGCTCGCTGTAGCCGACAAGAAAAATTTCCGGTTTTTCGGCTTCGGTTTGCGCGGCGCGGCAGAGAGAAATATGAAGTTCTGCGGTTTTTTGGGCCATGTAAACTTGGCTTTCTAAAATCAGGTTTTGGATTTTTTTGTTGCCTTCGCTCAAAAGAAATTTTATGTGCTTGGTTTTTGCTGTGTGAACTGGCGTTTTATTTAAGATTATTGCGTTTTTGCGGAAATCTGTATTGAATTCGGGATTTTTTTGAAAAAAACTTGCCGCGATTTTTCCGCTTTGGCCGACAAGATATTTTTGATTTTTGGACAACTGCTCGTCTTTTCCGGGATTGTCGCCGATTACAATCAGCCGAATCCGGCTTTGTTCTGTAATTTCGTCGAGAGCGGTGTTGTAAACGACTGGATTTTCGAGAGAATAATCTGGAGTGTCTTTTTGCGCTGCGTTTTTTTGAAGCGGAATCAGAATTGAAGAAAATTCTTCTGAAATTTTTTTGCAGTAAGAGCGAAAATCGTTGCGAAAATTTAAAAAAATATTGAATTGTTCGGCTGTCATTTTTTTATGATAATGAGAATTTTGAATTTTGTGTATTGGCGAATAAATTGAAAGGCAATAAACCGAAAAAGTAAATTTTACGCCGGATGCGGCGGCCAAAGTTGCCGAAAGGCAATGAGCGCGAGCGAAGCCGGAGCAGCCGGTTTTTGGATAAAACTTACGGAAAAGGCGAGGCAAAACTTTGAAAAAAATGCCGTCCAAAATAAAATAAGATTAAGAAGTTGAAACTTGTCTGTTTTTTTGTGAATTACCTATCTTTTTTATTAAAAATTGGTTAGAATGTGGCGAGTTTTGTTATTTTTTAGTAAGTAGTTTTTTATGGTTTTGAACATTTTTGCTCAGGTTTTTGGTTTTGTTGGCTCGCTGTGCCTTTTGCTTTTTGGAATGAATATGCTTTCCGACGGAATTCAGAAAGGCGCGGGAAGTAATTTACAGAAGCTGCTTGGAAAAATTGCAGGAAACAGATTTACGGCGGTTTTGACTGGAATTGGTGTTACGGCGATTATTCAGTCGTCTGGCGCTACTACCGTAATGGTTGTGAGTTTTGTCAATGCGGAAATGCTCACGCTCAAACAGGCAATTGGCGTAATTTTTGGCGCAAATATTGGCACGACCGTTACCGCCTGGATTGTTTCGCTTTTTGGATTTAGTTTTTCGATTGCTGATGCGGCAATTCCTCTTTTTGGAATTGGCTTCCTTTTAAAACGCATGAAAAAATTCAAGATCCACAATTTTGCAGATTGTTTTATGGGATTTGCAATTTTGTTTATGGGGCTTGACCTTCTTCAGAAAACGTTGACCTTGAGTTCTGAATCGGCGGCTGTTTTGCAGCATCTTACGAATTTGGGAATTGGCGGACTTTTGCTCGGTGTATTTATCGGAGCGGCGGTTACGGCTCTTATACATTCGTCTTCTGCTATGACGGCGATTGTTCTTACGATGGCGGCAAATAACTTTTTAACTTGGGAACTTTCGGCTGCCTTGGTTTTGGGAAGCAATATCGGTTCAACGATTGATGCTGTTATGTCGGCTTTTGGAGCTACGACTAATGCAAAACGTACGGCGCTTGTGCATGTTATGTTCAATGTTATGGGAACTGTAATTGTTCTGTGCTTCTTTAAGCCTTTCTTAAGTCTTGTTGATATGATTGTTCCTGGAACTCCAGCTTCAAATATTACAACTCATATTGCAATGCTCCATACGATTTTTAACGTTTGTTCTACATTGATTTTCCTTCCTTTTGTCGATCAGATTGCATTTCTTGCAACTAAAATTATTAAAACCACTCCAGAAGAAAATAATTCGCATTATAGATTTCCGGCAATTTTGCCTAACAGCCACGTTTCGGCAGATGTTTACCTTTTTCAGATTCAGAAAGAAATTTCAAAAATGTCTGCAAAAATAATGGAAATGTTCGATATTATTTCGAATACTCTTGCGAGCGCAGGCAAAAATCCTCAGGAAGTTGAGGTTGAAAAGTCGGTTGATTTGGTTCAGCAGCTGGAAGAATATATTGACGAAATGAACGAAGCAATCACTCATTTTTTGCAGCATGTTTCTCGTCTGCCGAATGCAAACCACGAAGACAGAGTTCATTTTTCGCGGTTGATGACAATTACAGATACGCTTGAAAACTTGAGCGATGAAAATTCTTCGATAATGTACACGCTCAAAAAGTACATTGAAAGCGAAAGTTTTAATTTTGTTTCTGACCAGACAAAAAAAATCTGTGGCTATCTTGAATCGGTTCGCCTTTTCTATGAACGAGTTTGCGTAAACTTTACGATTGGCATGACAGGTGAACAAAAATATGAATACGAAAAGCTTGAAAACGAAATTGACCGTACAAAGAAGAACTTAAAATACGAAAGCCGCAAGCGAATTGAATCTGGAAGCGATGTAAAAGCAGAGCTTGCTTATATCGATCTAGTAAGAAAAATCGAAAAAGCCGGCGACTGCATCTACACAATAGTTCAAGCTATTTAAAAAAAGTCCGCAAAAAAATGCGGACATTTTTTTGCGGACACAAGTAAAATCAATTCAAATTTTATTCAGAAAATTCCGCAACAAGCTGCGTTATAGTCTGCTTTGCGTCTCCGTAAATCATTACAGTGTTGTCGTTTGTGAAAAGCGGATTCTCAATTCCCGAAAATCCTGTTCCTTTTCCGCGCTTCAAGACAAAAACCGTGCGCGCCTCGTAAGCGTTCACAATCGGCATTCCGTAAAGAGGGCTGTCAGGGTCGTTCACCGCGCTCGGATTCACAACATCGTTCGCGCCGATTACGATTGCAACATCGACATTTCCCATCTGAGGATTTATTTCATCGGCTGTTTTTAGCTGCTCGTACGGAACATTCGCTTCCGCAAGAAGAACATTCATATGTCCAGGCATTCGGCCCGCAACCGGGTGAATCGCAAAGTTCACTTCCGCGCCGTTCGCCTCGAGCTTGTCGCAAAGCTCCTTGACCGCATGCTGCGCCTGAGCAACCGCCATTCCGTAGCCCGGAACAATAACAACGTTTTTCGCAGCCTCAAGAATAAGATAAGCGTCATCGACAGAAATAGCCTTCGGCTCTTTTGCAGGACCAGCCGCGCCTTTTTTCTTTGAGCCGCCGAAACTCTTGAACAAAAGGCTTCCAAAAGTGCGGTTCATCGCCTTGCACATAATCAATGTCAAAATCAATCCCGAAGCCCCGACAAGACAGCCAGAAACAACAAGAACCGTATTGTTGATTGCAAATCCGGCAAAAGCCGCCGCAAGACCAGAAAGCGCGTTCAAGAACGAAATGATTACAGGCATATCGCCGCCGCCAATTGGAATCACCATCGTAAATCCGAGAATTATGAACGCGGCAGTCGAGACAACGATTCCGGCAAATTCAATGTTCTGAAAACCAAAAACATTCTCTTTAGAAAAGAACGAATACGCGGCAATTCCGGCAAGCCCGACTGCGCACAAAACAGCGTTAACAGCATTTTTCGCAGGAATTTTCCAGCCCTTAAAAGTCATCTTTCCGCTAAGTTTTCCCCATGCCACAAGCGACCCTGTAAAGGCGACAGCTCCGATTGCAATTGTAAGGCCGAGAGAAACCGCCGTAAAAGAATCGCCCTTGTCAGAGCAAAGATACTGCGTAAGCGCGACCAAAAGCGAAGACAAGCCGCCGAATCCGTTGAAAAGAGCTACAAGCTCCGGCATTCCAGTCATCTGGACTTTCTTTGACCATATCGCGCCGATTACCGTTCCAACAAGAATCGCCGCCGCAATCCAGACATATCCGTTTAAAATCCAGTTATCAGAATTCCACGAGCCTAGAACCTCGTTCTCGCACAAGACCGTAACAACCGCAATCAACATTCCGACGGAAGAAAGAAGATTTCCTTTCCGCGCAGTCGGAGTCTTTCCCATAAGCTTGATTCCGCGGATAAAAAACACGCACGAAACCATATACAAAATTTTAATCAAAATATCGCTCATAAAAATCTCCGTTATTTTTTCGTGTCGTCTTTCTTTTTGAACATTCCAAGCATACGGTCAGTAACCATATAGCCGCCGATAACATTTATTGTCGCAAAGACAATCGCAAGAAAACCAAGAACTGCGCCAAGCTTTCCTCCAACTTTAACAGCAACCGCCGTAATGCTCACCGCGCCTACAACCGTAATTCCTGAAATCGCGTTCGTTCCAGACATCAGCGGAGTGTGCAGCTGGCTCGGAACTTTTGCAATCAGCTCAAGCCCCAGAAAAGCCGCAATCACAAAAACAAAAATAAGCATAATATCCATAATTTTCTCCAGTTAAAAATATTAAAAGTCAGGGGAAAAGCCTTTCCCCTAGGCTCAACTAAAGTTTCGCCATACCCCATTCTCCTAAGGGCTGCGCCCTTAAAAACCCGCCGGCTTTAATCAAAAGTGAAAAACCGCAAAAATCCTAATCTTTGAATCTCTCGTGGATAATTTTTCCGCCCTGAGTCAAAAGGCAGCCTTTCATAATCTCGTCGTCAAGATTCACTTTAAGCTCTTTCGCTTCCTTGTCATAAAAATGCGTAAGAAACGCAGTAATGTTTCCAGAGAACATTTTTGACGCGTCGTAAGGAACCTGCCGCTCAAGCATATCGCCTGATATAATCGTAACGCCGTTTTCTGTGACGACATTCTCAAAAAGCTTTGAGCCTTCAACGTTTCCGCCGGTTGAGCACGCCATGTCAACAACAATCGAGCCCGGCATCATCCGGTCAAGAACATTCTTTTCGATAAGGCGCGGAGCTTTTCTTCCAAAAACTTTCGCCGTCGTGATTACGATATTCGCTTTCTCGCAGACTTTCGCCTGAGCCTCTTTCTGCTTTGCAATCTGCTCGGGCGTAAGCTCTTTCGCGTAGCCTTGCGAAGTCTGCCCCATCTCGCCCAGGTCGATTTTCAAAAACGAAGCTCCAAGAGACTTTACCTGCTCCTCAACGACAGGACGCGTGTCAAAAGCGTCAACACGCGCGCCAAGACGTTTTGCGGTCGCTATCGCCTGCAAGCCTGCAACACCGACACCAATAACAAAAACGCGCGCCGGATTTATTGTTCCGGCAGGAGTCACCATCATCGGCAACGCCTTTGGAAGATGCGAAGCCGCGTTCAAAACCGCGACATATCCTGCAAGCGAAGTCTGTGAAGACTGAACGTCCATTTTCTGCGCAAGGGTAGTACGCGGAATCATCTCAAGCGAGACCGCCTGAATTCCGTTCTCCGCAAATCCGTTCAGCAAGTCTTTCTGATTGAAAGGGTCAAGATAGCTCAGATGAAGTGTGCCGCTTTTTATTCCGTTTATGCTTTCAGGCTTCATAATCCGCACGATTATTTCGCTGTCGCCGTACGCGCTTTCCTCGCTCTCCACAACAAAAGCTCCGGCAGCCCTGTAAGCCTCGTCGCTAAAACCGCTTTTCAAGCCCGCTCCAGACACAACCTTGATTTCAAATCCCATCGAAACAAGTTTTTTTACATCGTCGGGAATAAGAGAAACGCGTGTTTCTCTTTCGTCTTTTTCCCGGCAGACAAGAACTTTTTTCATAAAACTATGCACTCCTTTTTTTATTGGAATTTTTGCACAGCAAAAGCAAACTGCCAAAATGTGCTATTTTCTTTGAATAAACCATTTTAATTTTAAGGCTGAATTTAAAAACACGCAAATTTGAAGAGATAAAATTCGTGAGCTTAGCCCGGATCGGAACGGCGCGGAGCGTTCAAAAGGCGGAAAAATTTTCCGGCTTTTGAATGGAGCGCAAGCGGAACCGTGCAGAGCCGGTTAGAGCGAAAAATGTGCTCCAAAAATTTAAGAAAATAAAACTTTCGTAATTTGAGATTTGACTTTATAATTTTTATTATGGAAATAAATCAGAACATAGCAGAATACTATGATGAGTTATATCCTGTTACTGAAGAACAAAAAGTGTTTTATCAAAAAAAAATGATTCTGTTCAAAAAACCGGTTAAATTTTTGCAGATAGGCTGTGGTTCGGGGACTTTTGAACACAATCTTGCACGGGAAGGTTCGGACGTTACGGGAATTGAAACTTCTCAGGAACTTTTGGAAAGTGCAAACCGGAAAAGGCGGACTCAGTTAATGGCTGTCCGTTATTTTCAAATGTCGTCGCTAGAAATGACCCGTTTTTTAGGCAAAAATTTTTACAATATTATTTCGATTTTAAATGGCAGAATTGTTTTTACGCACGACAAAACTTTAATGAGAAAGTTTTTTTTTGATTGCCGGCAATTGGTTTCCGAAAATGGTCTTTTGATTCTTGAACTGCCAAATTTTGGAAATTATTCTGAACTTGAAAAAATTGAATTTCCAGTTCGGGAAAGCATTCGTTCGAATTTAAAGTCTGTAATTGAAAAACGCGGCGAAAATTTTTATCTTGAACAGGTTTTGACGAACAGCAATGACAAAAAACTAGTTGTAACGCAGAATGCGCCGGTTTACCTTTTAACAACTTCCGAAATTGAAAGTTTTGCGCTCGAAGCTGGCTTTTCTAAGGTTGAATTATACAGCGATTTTGCTGAAAATCCGTTTACAGAAAAAAGCCAGAGAGTTGTTGCTGTTGTAAGCTAGTTGATTTTCCAGCGGTTTGAATTTTCTTTTTCAAACCGTTTTGCTGGAATTTCGAGAATGCGGCCGTCTTCGCCGAGCATTTTTATCATTTTTGTGAGCGGATTTACATCTGTGATTTTGAATTGGGTTCCGTCGTAAAAAATATGAACACCTTCGTTTGGCAAGGTTTTTCTTGCTTCCGAATACCAGTTGAATTCATAGCTTAAGCAGCACAAAAGTCTTCCGCACTGTCCGCTGATTTTCATGGAATTTAGAGAAAGCCCCTGTTCTTTTGCCATTTTGATGGAAACTGGAGCGAGTTTGTCGCTTACGCAGTGGCAGCAGCAAGGTCTTCCGCAAACTCCAAGCCCGCCGGTAATTCTGGTTTCGTCGCGTACGCCAATCTGTCTTAATTCAATGCGCATTTTAAAAATGCTTACAAGGTCTTTTACAAGTTCGCGGAAATCTACGCGGTTTTCGCTCGAAAAAAAGAAAAGAGCCTTTGATTCTTCCAAAAGAAAGTGCACGGAAACAAGCTTCATATCGAGTTTGTGGAGAGCGACTTTTTCTCTGAACGTTTTGAATGCAGATTCTTCTTTTTCCGCAAGTTCTTCGTATTTTTTTAAATCTGCGTCTGCTGCTTTTCGTTCTACGGTTACAATGTCTGACGGTTTTATGCCGATTGGATGGTTTGCTTTTCCTAAAACTGTTGCGAGGTCTTTTCCGTAGCGTGTTGGAATTATGATGGCATCGCCTTTTTTTAGTTCTGGGAATTTTTTAGGAACAGAACAGTAAACGCCTTCGCTTGAATATTCCAATTTTGCAAGATAAAGCGGTTTTGGATAAATAAAATTTTCATTTGTTCCGCTGGTATTTTTGCGGATGTCCGAATCTTCCAATGCTGAAATATTTTCGTTTTCGTCATCTATATCGTTTTCAAAAATGTCACTCATTTTTTTCCTCCAGAATTTTAATCGGCAAGTAAATCTACGATCAGTCCGTTTAATTCTTCAATTTTTGCAAGTATATTCAGGTTTTTGCTGTGGTTGTAAATTATGTCGTTCGTAAGAGTTTCAAGTTTTTCGTTTATAACCTGAATTTGCACAAAATATGCCGGCTTTCCTGTTTTTGTGTCAATCAGCGGAAAACCTCGTTTTTTCCGTTTATAAATCAGAACTTCATAATTGTTTCTGGTTACATATTTCATAAAGTTGCTGAGTTTTTTCCGGTAATTTTCGATTTGCTCCAAACTTTGGTCTGAAGCGAGTTTGTCGCCGGCAAAGTCCAGTTCGTCTTTTAAAAAGACAACTGCCTCTTCAATTTCCATTCCCGCAAGTTCTATTGGAAGTCCTTCGCTTGCAAGATTGAATTCTTCTTGTTTTTTTTGAAGGGAATTTGCAAAAAGACTTTTTTTTGTCGTTGCTGTTTTTGAATTTTTACTGGCTTCTCTGGCTTTTTGTCTTGCGGCTTCCTGTGTTGCGGCAAAATAAAGGGACTGATTTTTTATTGCGTCGATTCCAGCCATCTAAATAACCTTGCTTCGAATTGCCTGCTGATCCAGATATTGTCTGCTAGAAGCTTTGAATTCATCTTCGTTGCTGAGAGAAATGCAATGTCCGTTAAAGATAACATCATCTTCAATTTGAAGGCTTTTTGTCATAATGTCGCCTATGACCACGGAATTTGAAAGCAGTTTGATTCCTTTTGGAGCGGTTATGTCGCCAAGAACAATTCCGCCAACAACAATTGATGAAGCTGTTATATTACCTTGAATTTTTGCACGTTCGCCAATTATTATGTTGCCTGGACTTTCGATTTTTCCTTTTATATCTCCATCAACTCGAATAAATCCATTTATTTTTATATCTCCTGAAACAAATGAACCAGGACCAATGAGCGTGTTGATTGAAATATCGTCGGAGGTGAATGCCATTTTATTTTGAAAGTTTTACGTTTACGTATTTTGCAGGATCTACTACGTCCGAACCAATGTGGATTTCGTAGTGAAGATGAGGACCTGTCGTAATTCCAGTGTTACCGATTGTGCCGATAATCTGTCTTTGTGAAACAAAGTCTCCTTTTTTTACGCGTGCTGTCTGCATATGGCAGTAACGTGTGTAAATTCCGTGTTTGTGCTTGATGATTACAAAGTTTCCAAAACTGAAATCATAACCTACAGAAACGACTTGTCCGTTTGCGGTAGCTACGATTGGGTCGCCGTTTCGCCATGTAGAAAGGTCAAGTCCTTTGTGGATATACCATTGGCCTGTAATCGGGTGCATATTCTGTCCAAAAGGCATGGAAACATGTCCGATTCCTCCGCGGATTGGCCAGATGTTTGGAATATCTGTAAAAAGTGTGCCCTGGCTTTCGAGCATTTTTCCAATCTGTTCGATTGGCTGAACCGCATTTTCAAGATAAGAATTCAACTGGCGGATATCTGTTGCTTCTCTTGTTGAGCCTGTAACCTGACTTTTTGTGTCAAAAAGCGAAGAAAGGTCGGAGTCGTTCATTGAAGCTTTTGAAACTGAGCTTGAACTGTCAATTCCAAGGAGCGAAAGAGACTGCGAAAGTGATGATTGAAAACGCTTTGCTGTCTGTAAGAGATTGTTGTTTTCATCCCGAAGCTCGTCAAGACTTGCAAGTGTCTGACGGTTTTCGTTCATTAAACGGCTGATTTCTGCGCTCGAACCGGCAGCCTGTCTGTTAAAATAAACAAAGGAAGAAATAATTCCTACTATAAGCACGATTCCAAAGCAGAGTGCAAAAACATTCGTCTGGAAATTTACGACTTTGCTCTGCGAATGCGGAACAATCATAATTGTAAGTCTGCTGTCGCAAATTTTGAAAAATTTAACAAAAAAGCGTCCAATCTTCGAAAAACCTGCTTTTAAAACAGACATAAAAGAAGAAGCGATGTTTTTTTCTAATTTTTTATAATGCCGAGTTTTAGCCATTTTTTCTCCGGTGATTGCAGTTCACCATAAATTACTGAAATATTTAGGAACAATAGTCTCCAAATATGCCATTAACATTTTATCATAACAAAGCGCTATGAATATGTCAATTTTAGCGCTGTTGTTGTGAAATAACGTCTTTTTAGTTGCTTGTAAAATGCAATTCTTTTTCAAGCCCCTTTAATTTGACAATATATAATTTCTCGTATATTCTATCGGTATAAATTAGTTTACAGATTACTTGTTTTTTTTGCGGGTGCTCTGTCATATCATTTTCTATTTCGGAAGAAAAAGCCATGCAATTTTTTGATACTCACGCTCACATCGGGCTTATTTACGATGATCCTATTGAACAGTTACGCGTTATTACTCAGGCACGCCTTGCCGGAGTTACACGCATCGTTTCTATCAATAATTCTCTGATTGACTTTAAGAAAGTTTACCAGACTTTAAAAGCAATTCCGGGAATTTATCATGCTGTCGGTGTTGCTCCATCTGAAGTTACAACTCCGGGAAAAGATTGGATTGATATTATTGAAGAAAGTCTTTCTTTGCCAAATGTTGTTGCTGTTGGCGAAACTGGTCTTGATTATTTTAAGCAGTTTGGCGACAAACGCACACAGATGGAGCTTTTTATTACTCAGCTTGAGCTTGCAGAAAAGCATCAGCTCCCTGTAATTATTCATAACCGTGATGCAGGAAAAGATATTTTTGATGTATTAAAGCACAGAATTCCTTCAAAAGGCGCAATTTTGCATTGTTATAGCGAAGATGCTCCTTTTGCAAAAAAATGTCTTGAAGCTGGATTTAACGTTTATTTTTCTTTTGCAGGAAATTTGACTTATCGCAACGCAAGAAATTTGCACGAAACGGTTTTGAATATTCCTCATGACAGAATTTTAATCGAAACAGAAAGTCCGTTCATGATTCCTGCCGAATTCCGCGAGAAAAAACGCACAATGCCGGCTTATTTGCCTTCAACTGCAAAATTCCTTGCAGAAATGCTGGAAGTTCCTCTGGAAGATTTGAGCAAGCAGCTTTGGACAAACAGCTGTAAAGTTTTCAATTTGCCGGAATAAATGAGCTCTCTTTATCATCCAGTTTCTATTGGTTCTCTCAATTTAGGCGGGAATGTTTTTCTTGCTCCTATGGCAGATTTTTCCGATGCAAGCTATCGAAGTATTTGTGCTGACTGCGGCATGGATTTTGGATATACGGAACTAATCAGTTCTGAAGCGCTTGTTCGGGATAATAAAAAAACTCTTGAGATGATGAGGCGTGCGCCGAACGAAAAGGCTTATGCCGTTCAGATTTTTGGTTCTTTGCCGGAAACCATGGCGCATGCGGCAGAAATTGTTCGAAAAGAAACTCGATGCGAATGTATTGATATAAATTGTGGTTGTCCGGTTCCTAAGGTTACAAAAACTGGAGCTGGAAGCGTTTTGACTCGTGAGCCGGAAAAACTTTACTCAATTACAAAAGCTGTTGTTCAGGCCGTGGATGTGCCGGTTTCTGTAAAAATTCGTACTGGCTGGGATTCAAAACACATAACTTTTAAGGAATGTGCTCAGGCGGCGATTGAAGCTGGGGCAAAGGCAATTACTTTGCATGGAAGAACAGCGGTTCAGGGTTATGGTGGAAGTGCCGATTGGAATTCAATCAAAGAACTTGTTGAGTATGTTAATGGAAGAATTTGTGTTTTTGGAAACGGCGACATAAAAACTCCGCAAGATGCTCAGCGCATGCTCACAGAAACAAAATGCGATGGAATAATGATTGGAAGAGCCGCTCAAGGAAATCCATTTATTTTTAAGCGGGTGCGGGAATATCTGACGGAAGGCACAGTTTCTGAAATTTCAATGTCAGAGAGTTTGGCAATGGGATTTAAGGAAATGCAGCTTTTGGTTGATTCAATCGGCGAAAAAGCAGCTTGCCTTAAAATGCGCGGCCGTTTTAGCAACTACATAAAAGGCTTTGACGGAGCAAAAGAACTTCGCTTAAAAGTTATTGCCTGTTCAACGCAAAATGAATTTAAAGAGGTTTTGCAGCAGTATCTGTAACGGCTAAATCAAAAAACTGTTTTTTCTTATGTTTTTGTCGGGTTGTAAAAAACTTTTTTTAAATTTAGAATAAATAGTTGTTATGGGGATTTTATCATTTTTAACTGACATTTTTGAATCAATTTTTATGCCCTCGTCCCCGGAAGTAAAGAAAAAACAGGCTTTGCATAAAATTGAACAGGAATTAAAGCTGATTCAGCCGGTGATTTTTAAAAACGGTTTTTTGCAGCCGAATTTTGCCGAGCTTTTTAGAATTCTTTTTGAAAATTCAAAAATTCTTGAAGAATTGCTTTCTCAGACAATTTGCAGCGCAGATATAAAACGAAAGACCTTTTATGAAGCTCAGCTTTTATTAACTGGATTTTCTGATATAAATCAGGAAAAACTCGAAAATCTTGGATTGGAAAAAAGAAAGCAGGAAGTTCTTGATTCGAATTTGCCAATGAGCAGGGTTTTTGAAAATCAAAGACATACTTTAGAATATCTTTTAAAAGAATTGAATTCACCGGAATTTTTTAAAATTGATGAAATTATTGCGTCCTTGCAGCAGTTGAACGACGTCTGTCAATTCAATTATTTGAATATAATTCATAATTTTGACCCGAATTATTCCGCTTTGATTTCTGGTTATAAGGCAGATTTTTTTGCCTGCGTTCCAGAGGCAATGGCAAATTCTCTATTAGATTTTTATTATCTTACGGCGCATTTTAAAATAACTTCAGCGCTCGGACGGGCAGTTGTCGCCTTGGCAGAAATACGCAGTGGCGGAAAAAAACTTGATTCTGCAAGTTCAGAAAAATATCTCGAAGCCTTAAAAAAAATGAATTCGGTTCTTGTAAAATTTCTTAAGCCCGAAATTCAATTAGAAGTGATTCGTCTCGCTAAAAAAGAACCAGAGCTTGTTCCTCAGACTGCAAGTTATAAACCTGGCTCGCGCTATCGTTTTGCAGATTTTATGAAAGAAAAATTTGTTTCCGACGAAACGAGAATTAAAACCGAAATTAAGGACAGCACGATTTCGACAGATTTAAAAAAACTTTTTGAAGAGAATCCGCTTGAAGAATTTTTTGCCTATAACAGCCAGAACAGTGCAAATATACGGTCTAATTGTACAAAATCATACGATTGGATTACACCTTTGCAGATTGAAAAAACGTTTGCAGTTCATTATTTTACGGATTCGATTCAAAATCTTCTTGAAGACATTGTAATTGAAGGCTTCTTTGAAAATCCGTCGATTAAAAAATCTTTTTCAGATGCGGTTTACGGCTGCGAAGAATGTGTAAAGGCTTTGGGAGAATTTGACAGCTCTTTTGAACGTGAAGGAAAAAACGATCAGGCAGTTATCGAAGGTTTTATCCGTGACGGTCAGCGCGATGCAGATTTTGTAAAAAAATTGGAAGCAACTGTCGATAATATAAATGCACAGGCTTATGAAACTGTTCAAAATTTTGCATCGCAGTTCTTTGATTTGTACAGACAGATTGGCGACCTTTTTATTGATTCAAAAAAAGTAAAGCCAGATTTATGTTCAAATATAAAAGTTTTGCTGGGCTCTTCACGAAACAGAGAAAATTCCAACAGGCTGGAAACTCAGCTGGAAAAGTGGGCAATTTTTCTTGAAATAATGAAGAATTACGTTATAGTTGGAGAGGTCGAAAGGAAATGAGTCAAAATTTATCACATTCAGAACTAACTCCAAATTTAAATCCCGAATATGCTGAAATTGTCAGTCAATATGAAAAGAAGATTTATGATTTAAAGACACTTCTGGAAATTTCTCGTTCGCTTTGTTCGACAATTGAATTTTCGCAGTTGATTGAGTCAATTCTCTATACTTGCATGGGACAGTTTAGGGTTTTGGGGGCCGGTGTTTTTGTTCCTGAGCCTTTGGATTCGGATTATTTTGTTTTGAACAGAAACTATAACGGTCTTGAACTTGATCCGAATGTAACTTATAAAATTTCAGTGTCTAATCCGCTCATAAATGTTATTACAAAAACTGACAGAGTTTTTACGATTGATGAATTAAAGGCGGAAGTTCCTGCCTATGCGGATTTGGAACCGATCTCTTCTTTAAAGCCGTCATTGATTGTTCCGCTTGTTCAAAAAAATCATCTTGACGGAATTTTGGTGCTTGGCGAAAAAATTTCTTTGCCTGAAGAGCAAGGCTACAGTTCGTACGAAAAAGAATTGATTTTGACAATTGCCTCTCTTGCTGCTGTTGCGATTTATAATTCAACTTTGCTCGAACGTTCTTCTACCGATATGATGACGCACTTAAAACTGAAATATTTTTTCTACAATGTGCTTACGGACAAGCTTGATGTTGCTATGACGCAAAATTTGCCGCTTGCTGTAATTATGTTCGATATTGATTTTTTTAAAAGATTTAATGACACTTACGGTCATGCCTGCGGAGATTATGTTTTGCAGACAGTTGCAAAAATTATACGCTCATGCATTCGTTCCTGCGATTTAGCAAGCCGTTACGGTGGAGAAGAATTCACCGTCATGCTGGACAAAACCGGAAAAGACGATGCAATGACTGTTGCAGAAAGAATCAGACAGCATGTTGAAGAGTATGATTTTTGTTACGAAAATCAGCATGTAAAAGTTACGATTTCGATAGGCGTTACGGTTTTTGATTCTGAAAAAAATCTTGTTTCTTCGCCAAAGCAGCTTGTTGATCAGGCTGACCAGGCTCTTTATGTTTCAAAACGCAGCGGAAGAAACCGGGTAACTTTTGCAGACGAGAGACTTATTTCCGAAATTAAAATTACTGAATAAAAAATATGGCATCGATAATACGAAAACCTTTTAAATACAGTTTTAAAAATGCAACGATAATAATCGTTCTTATAAATGCAGGAATTTTTTTGCTTGAAAAAATGTTTCCGCAAATTCAATATTTTTGTTCACTGAACGTCTATAACTGTTTTGTATACAAAATGTTTTGGCAGCCTTTTACTTATATGTTCATACACGGAAGTTTTACCCATGTTTTGTTTAATATGATTGGACTTTTTTGTTTTGGACTTGCGGTTGAAAAGGCGATTGGCACAAAAGAATTTGTTTTGATGTATCTTCTGATTGGTTTTGCAGGCGGAATTTTTTCTTTGGCGGTTTATTATTTTTTCGGACTGTACAAAGTTTTTTTGATGGGCGCCAGCGGAGCGGTTTACGGAATTTTGCTTGCTTATGCAATTCTTTTTCCAAGAAGCACAATTTTTATTTGGGGATTGATTCCAGTTCCTGCGCCGATTTTGGTTCTTTCTTATGCTCTGATTGAATTTTTTGAACAGTTTTTTTCGTTTAGGGACGGAGTTGCACATTCTGTTCATTTGGCAGGATTTGCATTTGCCTGGCTGTATTTTGTTGTAAGGTTTGGAATAAATCCGTTAAAAGTATGGAAAAACGCTTACCGATAATTTTGTTTTTTTCGATTTTTGTTTTTTTGAACGTGAATTTGAATTCAATTTTTGCCCAAAATTTAAATCAGGAGCGGAAAATTCAAATTCTTTTGTGGGCAGAAAAAGAAGCTTTTCCAGGTTTTGTCTGGAATGAAGAGGAAAAAAATCTTGATTTGGAAAAAAACGAAAACGTTCTTCCGGTAAACCGTTTAAAAAAAACTGCGCCTTTTTTTGTTCAAGGAATGCTTTACGGTTGGAAAGTTGAATATACTCCTTACGATAAAGCCCGCGGTGTTAAGGAATATTTGAATTTTGAGCCGGTTCAAGAGCTTACGCAAAGTGAATTAAATTCTATTCAATATAAAAATCCGGCTTTTAAAGATGACAGGCTTTATTGTCGTGTTGAATTTGAAAGAAGTGAATTTCAGCAGAATCTTTATAAATCGTGGCAAACTGTAAAAAATCCGAGAATTCGTGGTGTTGGCTATGGAAAACTTCAAGACGGTTTTGCCGGAATTGAGCAGGCCTGCGCAGAAGCAATAAAAAATGCAGTTCGGGAATATTGGCGCGCGCAAATTAAAAATAAACCAAAAGAAATAGAAAGCAGACTTTTAATCTGTTGTGCTCCGGTGATTGGC
The DNA here is from genome assembly GCF_002476655.1 of Treponema sp. UBA7567. NCBI lineage: Bacteria > Pseudomonadati > Spirochaetota > Spirochaetia > Treponematales > Treponemataceae > Treponema > Treponema sp. UBA7567. The sequence continues at coordinate 151,867 of NZ_DLLH01000027.1, read as the reverse complement.
GTTGAGGCCGGTCGCTATCGTGTTATGCTTGATTTTTTTATGGAAACCGATAGAATATTAAATTACGAAATGTTTTGAAGCATAAAATTATCGGGGGTTGGGGAGGAATTTAATAATGAAAAAAATTTGTGCCATTGCAGCAGCAGTATTTTGTTTTTCTGCCGTTGCATTTGCAGACGAAATTGACGATCTTTTAAAACCTAAGCCGGATAACGGAATTGAAACAATTATTCCGGAAGACCAGCATGTTACAAATAAAACCGCTAAGGTTGAGCTACAGTATACTCCGCTTACTGACGAAGTACGCTTGTTCTATACTTGCCATGCAGTAGCTTTTGATCAGGGCGAGGCAATGAATACAGCGCTTGCTGTTTTGAAAGATTTTCAGGATCAGCACGATGAATATTACGGATATAAATATATGAAACGCGATACCGTAAAATACTACAAAGACGAAAAAACAGGCTTTAAGTGGGCTATGTATCAGTCTTTTGTTAGGTTTCAGCGTTAAATAAAAAACAAATTTTTGTCAGAAATATGAGCTGGATTCCAAACGGAAACTGGCTCAAATTTTTTATACCGGCGTTGCTGGAAAATGGAATTAAAAATGGATATTCAGAATATTATTAAAAATCTTCACCCACTCGAAATTAAAGTTCTCTTAAAATATACAGAAAAAGATGAATTGAGTTCAGAAAAACTTCAGAAAGAACTTGGCTACAAAGAAGGTCATGCCAATCAGGCTTTTAGCTGGCTTGGCGGAAAAGAACTTTTAAACGTTGAGCGCCGTATTCCACATACTTTTTACGAAATTACAGATTTGGGGCGCAATTTTGCAGAAAATGGCACTCCAGAAGAAAAAATCATTGCATACGTAAAAGACAATGGAGCAAAAACTCTGCCGGAAATTGCAGCTGGAATTGGTCTTGAACAGAGAGATGTTGGTTCTGCCTTTGGTCCGCTTTCAAAAGATGGCGTTTTAAAAATGAATGCCGAAAAAAAAGCCGAATATACAGGTGCTCAGACTCCTGCAAGAATTACGCTTGCCCGCGAAGTTCTTAAAAAGGCGGCTGGAGCAGAAAACGGCCAGTTGGAAAGCGCTTCTTTGTCCGAAGAAGAAAAAACTGCAATTGCATCTTACGCAAAAAAACGTGGTGCGGCCGACAGTGCTTTTAAAATCATTGAACGCGAAACCGTAATTTATAAATTTACTCCGGCGATTGGCGAAGTTGTTGAGGCTCTCAAAAAAGCAGGAATTACTGGAAACGAAATTGGAGAACTTACTCCAAAAATGCTTGAAACAGGCGATTGGAAAAAAGGCACATTCCGCGGTTATAACATTGCAATTCCGCCGGCACGCATTATTCCTGGACGCACAAACCCTTATGTGCAGTTTCTTGAACATGTAAAAGACAAATTATGTTCTCTTGGTTTTGAAGAATATGACGGTCCGCTTGTAGAAACAGAATTCTGGAATGGCGATGCGCTTTTTATGCCTCAGTTCCACGCTGCCCGCGATATTCACGATGTTTACCGTATAAAAAATCCGACACATGCAAAATCAATAGAAGAGCCTTGGCTTTCAAACGTTGCCGAAACTCACAAAAACGGCGGAAATACAGGAAGCCGTGGCTGGAATTATGATTTTGACCACGAATTTACACGCCGTTTAGTTTTGCGTTCGCAGGGAACCGTTCTTTCGGCTCATCAGTTGCACAAAGCAAAAGTTCCGGGAAAATATTTTGGTATTGCCCGCTGTTTCCGCTATGACAAGGTTGATGCAACTCATCTTTCTGACTTTTACCAGACAGAAGGAATTATTGCCGGAAATGATGTGAATTTGCGCACTTTGCTCGGTATGCTTGAAATGTTTGCAAAAGAAGTTGCCGGCGCAACAGAAGTTAAATATGTTCCGGGATACTTTCCGTTTACAGAACCGTCAGTAGAAGTTCATATCAAGCACCCTGTTTTGGGCTGGTTTGAACTTGGCGGAGCAGGAATTTTTAGACCAGAAGTAACAAAAGCTCAGGGACTTGACTGTCCAGTTCTTGCCTGGGGAATGGGAATTGACCGTATGGCTCTCATGGCGCTGGGATTGAACGATTTGCGAGAACTTTTCAGCGAAGATATAGAAGAAGTTCGTTTAAGAAAAGCAAAATTCTAGGTAAATTGAGAAGACTGCCCGGCTCGGACAGTCTTTTTTTATTTTGCGTACTGCAAAAGGCTGAATTCGAGGGCTTTTTGGCAAATTCCGGTTTCGCCGTTTTTGCAATAAGCGGTTACAAAGGGGCGTCCTATTAAAATTTTATCAGCACCGAAAGCCATGGCTGTTGCTACGTCGAGGGCTGTGCGGATTCCGCCGTCTACCCAGATTTTTTTTGTGTAATTTTTTAGTTCTTCGCCGTGATTTTGCAAAAACTCGGCAGTTGAGCCGATTTTGGTTTGAATGCGTCCGCCATGGTTTGAAATGTAAGCGGCATCTGGTTTGACATGTTTAACGATTTCTATTCCGTCTTTGTCAAAAATGCCTTTTAAAACGAAAGGAATGTCTTTTGAGTGCAAGAATTTTTTTATTTCCTGTAGCTGCAAAGCAGATTTTTTTTCGAGCGGAACAAGATTTTGCATTGTTGCAATGTTGTAAGAATCTATGTCGATTCCGATTGATTTTGCAAACGGCAGAACCATTTCGATATGTTCAAAAATTTTTTTGTTTTGAAAAGGTTTTATAAAGAAATTTGCCTTTGCATTTTTGTCGGTCTTTTGAATTTTTTTTATGGCCTGCAGGCCGAATTTGATTTTGTCGTCTGGAAATCCATCTCCTGCGCAAAGTTCAATGCCGCTTTTATGGATTGCTGAAAAAATCGAGCTGTAATATTCTTCTTCGCTGGAAAAACCGATGTTTTCGACTGCTCCAGTGATTGGCGCAAAGGCAATTTGAGGAATTCGTTCGTTTACTGGGCGTTCAATAAAATTTATAAAGACGAGAGGATTTTCTTTGCGGAGAACTTCCCATCCGTCGCAGTTGAGACGAAAATTTATGTTCCGGTTTACGCCGCCCATGCCTGGAAGCTGGTCGATGCAGCCTGTTCCGTTGCAAATTGTGCAAAAGTGGCACTTAAATTTGTTCATTTTAGAAGAATTATAAGATAAATGAACAAATTGTAATATAGATTATAGAAGGTTTTGTAAAAACTGGACAAAAAGGCGCGAAAAGTGAATGAGCTTTTTGCGGAAGTTTTACCCCGGATTGTAACGGCGCTAGTTGCGCAGCAATGGAGCGAAAGCGGAACCGTGAAAAGCCGGACGCGGTCGGAAAAATTTGGTCTGAATTTTTAAAATTGGAAATTTTCCAGCTTTTTTAGGTTCAAAATCATTCTAAACTTCGGTTTTTTTTGGCCGATAAATAAAAAGTAACTTTAACTGAAAATTCTCGTGGAGTTTTTTGATGAATAAAAATTTGAAAATTTCGGCGGTTGCCGGATTTATTCTTTATGCCATTGCCGCTTTTTTCTGTATTTCGCTTTTATTTGTGCTTTTGGATTTTTGCGGACTCGAGACGGCGCGTTTTTCTGCTTTGTGGCGTTTTGGAAAACTTTTTACAGGAGTTTACGGAATTTGTTCAGTTTTAATTCCTCTGTTTTTGCTGGTTGCCGCTTTTGAATGTTTTATGCGTTCTTGGCACGTGCGAAACGGCGTTGTGCTTGCAGGTTCGGTGATTCCGTTTTTTACTCTTGATGCGGTTGAACATATTTGCCGGATGCTTATTGCGGAAAATTCGGGCGACGTGCTTGTAATGAAACTTTTGGTTGCGCTTGTGACTGGAGCGATTATTGTCGTTGTCGAATATCTGGTTCTTTCGATGATTGGCGATGTTATTGAAAACGCTGGAAAAAAAGAGAAAGAAATTGATTTTGACGAGAATTCTGATGAATTTGGCGAAATTGAAGAATTTGCTCAAAAAGACGAAAATTCTGGTTTGGCGGCTGAAAATTTTGACGCAGAAAAGGCCATTTTTGGCGAAAAATCGGGCGAAGTTCAAAAAAATGCGGAAAACAAAGAAATTGAGCCGAAAAATAACGAACAAAATGTAGAAATTGAAAGTTTTGGGGACGAGCCGGAAAAAGAAAAAAATGTTGGCCTTGAAATTCCAAAAAATTTGGAAAGCGGAGAAAAAAATGAGCTTGAAGCCGGCGAAAAATCAGAAATTGAAGAAAATCCTTTTGAACATATTTTTGATGAGCAGGATGAAAATGAGGCTCAAAAACTAAAAGAAGATTCCGAAAAGAATGAAGAAAATTCTTTTGAACTTATCGAAGAAGAAATTCCTGTAAGCGATGAAGATTTTGATTTGCCGGATTTGACTGATGATTTTATGAACGACTCTGACGAAACCGAAATTTCGGATTCTTTGGATGCGGATTTTTTGGAAAATTCTGACGGCGAAATTTTGAAAACTCCGGAAATTGGAGCTACTAACGAAGAAAATTACGGCGAATTGGAAAATCAGCCTTTTGAAGATTTTGATTATTCTTCGGAACAAAAAAATGAAGAAGAAGTGGAAGGCGAAATTCTTTCGGATGAAAACGAAACTGAAATTTTAGATGATGTAAAAGATTACTTTGATGCTGATGATGCTGAGATTTTTGATGGCGATGAAGATTTTGCGGAAGACAAAGCTGAACCGGAAGATGGATTAGAGCTGGAAAACGAATTTGAAGTTCAGGACGGAATTGAGCCGGAAACAGAAACTGAATTTGCGGAAGGCGAAACTGAAAATCTGCCGGTAATGCCAAAAATTCCGGAAACAGAAGAAAGCTTTGAGAACGAAAGTGCCGGTTTTGCGGAAAATGAGCCTGAAAATGAAGGTGAAAGTTCTGAGGACGATACTGGTTTTGAAGACGATTTTGACAAAGACGATGATGACGGTTTTGGCAACGATAATTTGGATTGCGAAAACGGAGACGACGACCTTTCAAGCTTTGTTGAGCAGAGAAACAACAGTTTTGCCTCGATTTTTGCAAAAATGGACAGTGACGCTAAAAAAAATCCAATGATTGCGCAGAAAACTTCTGATTTTGAAACTCAGCCTGAGCAAAAAAATGAAGAATTATCGCAAAATGCGGAAAAAGCGGACGATGACGATTTTGACAGCACGTTTTCGGATTTTGAATTTAATCCGACGGCAAAGCCTGTTGTAGACAGTAACGGTGTGCCGTTTGAAAAAAAGAATTCAATTCTCCGCGAAGAACAAGCTTCTCCTGCAAAAAATTCTTCTGCCTTGTCGGCCCGGACTTCTGCTCTGGCAGTTGCAAAAACTCAGCCAGAAGATGCAGTTGAAAGCGAAAATGTTCAGCCAGAAAAACCGCAGCCAAAGCTCAGAATTGCAGATTATAAAATTCCAGTTGAAGGAATTTTGCAAAAATATGATAACGGCGAATATTGGATTGTAGATGACGAGACAAAGAAAAAAGCTACCGACTTGGCTCAGACTCTTGCTGAATTCAATATTGAAGTGAAGGTTACAGGAATCCGAAAAGGACCTGTTGTAACGATGTTTGAAATTCTTCCGGCTCCTGGCGTAAATGTAAACAAAATCCGCTCCTTGCAGGACAATATTGCGCTTAGGCTTGCTGCAACTTCTGTCCGCATAGTTTCGCCAATTCCGGGAAAATCGGCAGTTGGAATCGAAATTCCGAACAAAAATCGCGCAGTTGTAAGTTTCCGTGAAATTATGGAACAGAAAAATCCGGCTTTTGAGAAGATGGCGATTCCTGTAATTTTGGGAAAAGATATTTCCGGCGAGCCTCGTTTAATCGATCTTGCAAAAACTCCGCATCTTCTGATTGCGGGTTCAACCGGTTCTGGAAAATCGGTTTGTGTAAATTCGCTTATTCTTTCGATTTTGTACAAACGCAATCCTAATCAGGTAAAATTGATTTTGATTGACCCGAAAGTCGTAGAATTAAAACTTTACAACGATATTCCGCATCTTTTAACTCCTGTAATTACCGAGCCAAAAAAGGCATTGCAGTCGCTTCAGTATTGTCTTTGCGAAATGGAACGCCGATATGCGCTTTTGGATAACATGGGAGTGCGCGATATTTCAAATTTTAACCGACGCATAGAAGAACGGCATCTCATGCAGGAAAAACTGCCATATATCGTAGTAATTATTGATGAATTTGCAGATTTGATGGCAACAACAGGCCGCGAACTTGAATCAATAGTTGCACGGCTTACGGCAATGTCGCGTGCAGTTGGAATTCATCTTGTTCTGGCAACTCAGCGACCGTCAGTAAACGTAATCACCGGTCTTATAAAAGCAAATATTCCAAGCCGAATTGCATTTATGGTTGCAAGCCGTACGGATTCAAACATCATTATTGACCAGATTGGAGCCGAAAAACTTTTGGGAAAAGGCGATATGCTTTATGCCAGCGCAACAGATCCATTCCCAGTGCGAATTCAGGGAACTTTAGTTAGCGATGACGAAGTTGAAAAAGTCGTGGATTATGTAAAACAGTATGGAGAGCCAGATTATATTGACGATGAAATTTTTGTTGAAGATGACGAAGAAGAGAATGACGGAAATTTGGGACTCTTTGGCGAAGGCGATGATCCTCTTTACGACAAGGCGCTAGAAATTGTTGTGCAGTCAGGAAAAGCAAGTGCCTCATATCTTCAGCGCAGACTCAAAATCGGTTATAACCGTGCAGCCCGCCTCGTAGAAGAAATGGAAGAACGAGGAATCGTAGGCCCTCAAAACGGCTCAAAACCGCGCGAAGTAATCTATGTTCCATAAAATTTGGAGCATCGTGCAAAGAAAATTCTTGTTCATTGAAAAATCATTAACACTATGTTATTGTTCTTTTTAGAAATCGCAGTATTAAAAAATCTGCTTTTCTGAGGAGGAATGATAAAAATTACATTCCTGTGATTTTTATCATTACAGTTTGCTCAATCGGGGCTCACCGTTAACGCGGAGTTTTCTAAGGAGAAAGAGAATGATAAGAGTTTTTAAACAAAATCTCGGAAAGGGCTTATTAGTAAGTCTTATGGTTATGCTGTTGACTTGTACAGCATTTGTTTCTTGTAAAAATGATGATGGCGAGGGGGGGGGGAGCTCTAATTCAGTTACTGTAAAAGATACCAGCACTGTTACAAATGAAGATGGCTCTGTAACTACAACAGAAGTCATGTCTGACGGCTCTACAGTAACAACAACAGTCAAAAAAGATGAAAATGGAAAAGTAACCGAGACTGTAAAAGTTACAGAAACCGCTGACGGAAAAGTTACAACAGAAACGACCGATGCAAGCGGCAAAACTACAACTACAACAAGCACAAAAGATTATTCAAAGTATATCGAAGAAGGAATTACTGCTGTTGAAAATGCAAATTTTGACTTGGCAATTACAAAATTCAATCAGGCTTATAAATTAGAAGCCAACGATGAGACGCGCGTTTATTCGGCTCTTGCAAGCCTTGCCTCAATAAGCACAAAACAAACCACTGCAGATTTCGTTAAAAAACACCTCGGTATTACAAACTATCCTGCGACAATGAACGCTCTTTTTAGGCCAGACTGGCTTGACGCGACAGAGTATATTAAGTATGAGGATAAGGATTGGATTTTTGGATATGAAGATTTTACGAAATCTACTGATAACTATGCCACTTATTACAAAGTTAATATAACTCCTGCTGCTGAATATTCTTCAAATACTGTTTCTTACCATAGCATCTATAAAAAAGCAACAATAGAAGGCAAGACTTTTTATCCAAGTCTCGGAGATCTTGCATATTATGAAAAAGATACAAAAGGCTCTTCATCATATTCTCAATATTATACTTACACGCTTGACGAGAACGGCGAATATTATGTGTATATTGGGAATCTTTCAGACGAAAGCCTTGCTTCTTATCAGTCATATAGCAGCAGTAGTTGGGATGGAGTTGACTACACATATTATAAAAAGGCTATGTTCCCGACACTTTCTGTTCCGGAATGGTTCAAGAATTCAAAGTTTAGCAACTACTTTGGCGAGCTTCTTCTTGCAAATATCTTGAATGGAAACACAAAAGGCTTAAATGATGCTCTTGATGATTTGTACAATGTTTTGTTCAGCTCAGAATATGAAGATGCCTGCAAAAAAATCGATGCAGTTACAGGAAGTGTTAAAATTCCTAGCCGCGTAATCGAGGATTTTGGTCTTACAGAAATTGTCGGAGACACAAGCGTAAAACTTGGAAAGGCAGAGCTTGCCCTTATAAAGACCTCATTCAATATTCTGAAGTCGACAGTTGAGTACGCGCAGTCATACAATTTGAACAGCGACCTTTCATTCCTTAAATTCGACTGGGCAGACAAAGACGCTGCAATGAAAGTCTTTGAAAAATATTTGCAATATGACGCTAGCATAGACCCGCTTGCAAACGGATTTATGAGCCAGAGAAGCACTGAAAAAATGGCGGCCTCAAAAGAGCACTTTGCGTCTGCTGTAAGCGACTTGATTGCAGCCTATGACGACATTCTTGCAAATGCGGCAGACTACGGCTATCCGACAGCTTTGACCGATGTTCTTAACGAATACAAAGTTTTGCGTGAAGGCGCCGTTCAGTTGCAAGCCGCAATTACAGATGGCGGAAAATTCTATATTCCGGAAACTGACGGCCTGCCGGCTTCTTGGCCTGCAAGCGGCTCATTGTATATCGACATTGGAAAACTTTTTGATGCAAGCAACTTTGCGCTGAAGAATTTTATTGGAAATACCGACGGAATGGCTGATGTTTGTCTTCTTGAAGAAAAATATGATCCAGAAACATATGATGAATATTTTAAAGCAACTAATAAACTAAAAAATGATTCTGGTGAAACTATTTTATCGATGGAATCTTCGGTACTCAATTCTGAAACTATGAAATATATTCTAAAGCATGGCGATGAAATTTCTAACAGTCACAGTCTTGGTTTGAGAATTTATATGACACCTCTTCAGAATGTACTTGGTGGATTTGATTTTGGAGAACTTTCTCCAGCCATTTGTATAGGCTCTTCTTCACAAAGTTACTATTTTGCTCAGGAGCTTGGTGTTCTTTCTGGTCTTTATGTCTACAACTTCTACCATGACGGCGAGATTGCGGACGATATAAAGTCTCTTATAGCTGATAAGTAAGATTTTTTGCTGAAAACAAAATGTTTTAGTGTCTAAAAAATCTTTTTCAGTCTAATTTTAGCCGCATTGTCTTTATGAACTTCGCTTCACAAAGTCTTGCGGCTTTTTTGTGTTTATGAAGTTAAAAAAAACGTTTATTTGTTCAATTTTAATTTTTTTTTCATCGCTTTTGTCGTCGCAAAATTTTGAATTGAATTCATTTGCCGGAGATTTGTTTTTTCCGGTTTTTGGAGCAACGGCGGAAGGCTCTTTAAAAACAGAATCAAATTATTTTTCTAAATTAAGTGCTTCTGGAGGTTTTCTTGGCGCAAAACCAGATTTGTCAAAATTTGAGGGGAAGTTTTATTCAGGTTATGCAGAAATAAAAATCGGCTTAAAAAAACTGGATTTTTCTGCAGGTGCGTTTGGAGTAAATATTCCAGGCAAAACTAAAATTTTAAATGGAAAACCGCGTTTTATTTTGGAAAACGGAGATTTTGCTGGATTTTACACTTCTGTAAATTATTGCTTTTCTAAAAGCATAAAACTTTCTTCCGAATTATTTGCCGGAAAAGGCGGATTTGATTGGGGCGATCTGTATTACTTTTTTGGACATCCGGAAAATATAAGATTTTTTTTCGAAAAAACAGAATTTTCGCTTCCTTATGGATTTGATTTTTCGTTTTTTGGAGGAAAAATTAAAGCAAAAATTCAGGCAGATAACACGGAAATAAAAGAAAAGTTGGGAACAGGCAGTGGAAATTTTATTGGATTAAAAGCAGAAAAGGATATTTTGGGGTCAGAAACAAAAATTGATTTTAGGCATTTTCTTTCAATAAAACTATTTTATTGTTATGCAGAGATATTTGGTTCGGTTCTTGCGACAAGTGAAACACAAGACTATTTCTTTTTTCCTTACGAAAGGATTTATGGGCATTTGAACGATAAATTTTATGTTGCTGGACTTGGATTTTCTTATGAATATAAGCGTTCGTCCTTAAAAGTTCGGCTTGATACAGATTATTTTCATTGTTTTGCTAATAAGCCGGATGCAAATTATTCATATAAATATAAGAAAAATATTTTTTTTGACGGTTCTGTAGCTTCAAAAGACTTTGATTTTGCAGATTTTACAAATTGTGGATTCTTTGCCGGAAAACTAAGCGTGTCATATAACGCAAAAACAATTTTAAAATTAAAGCGCGTTGAGCCAGAATTAAGACTTTCAAGACTATTTGTTCTTCCTCTTTTGACAGATACTGCAAAAAATGGACTAAAAACAAAATTAAGTAGTTCCGCAAATTCAAGCTTAGGTTTGTCGTCATCAAAAAATTTACAAAAAATAAAAACTATTTTGCTGAGCGGTACGATTTTATCGTTAAAAATTAAATATTAGGCTCAATTTCGAGTTTTAAATTTTAGTGTCATTATCGGGCTTGACCCGATAATCCATTGGAAAGATTGCTAATCGAGTTAGCTATGCAAACATCGCGGTGTCAAGCACAGCAATGACAGCCTTGTTGGCATAGGAATAACTGTTTAGCAGCTATTTTTATTAAAACTCGAAATTTGACCTATTAAATTAGGAGCGCACCGCACAGTCTAGCCGGCTTTTCAGGGTTCCGCTAACGCTTCATCCGCCAAGGCGGACGCTCGCGCCCTTCCAATCCGGGCTGCAAGCCCGGACGTGCGCGGGAGCGCACACGAAAAATAAACGGGTTTTGCGCAAGTAAAAGCATATTTTTCTTTAATAAAATGACAGGATTTTTTTTCTAGTTTATAATGTTTTGCGGTTGGGAGGTCGTTTTATGACTGGATATGACAAAATTGCTATTTTGCTTGCGGAACTGGGGAATGGAGCGCGCGAGGCTGTTCTTGAAAAGCTTAATTTTTCTCCTGAACAACTTAAAAAAATCAATGCTGCTACTAAAAAACTTCGCAGTTATGACGGAAAAATTTACAATCCTAAAGATAAAACTCAGGTAAACAGAGAAATTGCTGTTCTTGAGGAACTTAAAAGTTTTGGGGAGCTTCGTGGAATTTATAAGGATGTTCCGCATGGATTTATTAAAACAGCCGCTTCTGAAGAAGAAAAGCTTAGGGAGTCGGTTATGGCAAATCCTGAGGCAATTGCTCAGGCTCTTGGAAAATGGTTAAAATCTGACGATTAAATTAAAGTGGCAGGGATAGGAAGGGGCGCATAGCGCGTGTTTTTGCTTGCAAAAATACCGGAGGCGAGAGCCGTAGCCCTGGATAGCCCGGTTTTTGCGAATGCAAAAAGCCACCCAAAATAAAAAAACGGTCAAAATGCAATGTGTGCTTTGACCGTTTTTTTTTGTTTATTTTTTTGCAGTAGATTTTTTAGTTGTTTTTTTTGCCGCTGGCTTTTTTGCCGTAGTTTTTAAATTTGCTTCTGAAGGAATACAAATTACAACTGAATTGTCTGTGTTTGAAAAAGGCGCTGGAATATATTTGTCGGCTTTCCAGTCATTTTCCCAGCGTTTGCCGTCCATAAGATAGCGGTACTGGTATTCTTTTCCGGCATCGAGCTCGAGTGTTACAGAGAAAGAACCGTCTTTTGATTTTTTTAGGTGAGTTTCTGTTGAACTCCAGCTGTTAAAATCTCCAGCAAGAGATACAGTTGCTGCATCCTGGGCGGCCTCTTTTTCAACAATGAAAGTCACTTTGCATTTTGTTGCGTCTGCTGAATAAACTTTTTTTAATGCCATGACATTCTCCTTTAAAAAGTATATTTACCCTAAAACTTTATGTTTTGCGGGGCATTTTAAAAATTATTTGCTATAAATTCATTCAGAAGTATACAACTTATTGTCCGACTTGCCAATAAATTATATATTAAAAAGCGAACAGATAAAAAAATTCCGCCGATTTAACCTAAATTGCAGAGCGGAGACCGGTTTATTTGAACCGGCAAATCTTGCTAAAATGGAGGCTCGGCTATGAGCAGTCTTTCTAACAAAAATCATTATTTATTTACATCTGAGTCGGTTGGCGAAGGCCATCCGGATAAACTTTGCGATCAGGTTTCTGATGCTGTTTTGGATTATTGCCTTTCGCTTGATCCTGATGTCCACGTTGCCTGCGAATCTTTTTCTACAACGGACTTTTTGCTTGTTGGCGGCGAAATTGGTTTTCAGAATTACAAGGTGAATCCTAAAGAATTTAATGCAAATATCGAAAAAATCGCACGTCAGGTTGCTGTTGACATTGGCTATACTTCGCCAGAAGTTGGTCTTGACGGCAGAAACTGTCTTTTTATGAACCGTCTTCATGCTCAGTCTGCGGACATAAATCAAGGCGTTGTCGGTAAAGGACTTGACGAATACGAAGGTCAACAGGGAGCTGGTGATCAGGGAATGATGTTTGGATTTGCTTGCAACGAAACTCCATCGTTAATGCCTGCTCCGATTTATTATTCGCATCAGATTCTTTTAAAGGCAAATGAGCTTCGCCATAACGGAACAATTGGCTGGCTTAGGCCGGATGCAAAATCTCAGGTTACTGTTGAATATGATGAAAACAACAAGCCTGTTCGCATTGACACGGTTGTTGTTTCTCATCAGCACGATCCTGACGTTGATTATGCGACAATAAAAGAAACTATTATCAATCAGATTGTAAAACCTGTTCTCGAACCAACTGGACTTTTGGACGAGAATACAAAATTCTTTATAAATCCGACTGGAAAATTTGTAATTGGCGGCCCGGATGGAGATTCTGGTTTGACTGGCCGAAAAATCATTGTCGATACTTACGGCGGAATGGGCCGTCATGGCGGCGGAGCTTTTTCTGGAAAAGATCCTTCTAAAGTTGACCGTTCGGCTGCTTATATGGCACGCTACATTGCAAAAAATGTTGTTGCCGCGGGACTTGCCGAAAGAGTGGAAGTTGAACTTGCTTATGCAATTGGAGTTCCGTTCCCTGTTTCGATTCTTGTGGAAACTTTTGGAACTGAAAAAGCTGAGCGTTCAAAAATTGCTGCTGCCGTAGAGAAAATTTTTGACTGCACACCGGCTGGAATTATCAAAACTTTGAATTTAAAACAGCCGATTTACAGAAAAACGGCGTCTTATGGACATTTTGGACGCGAAGGTTTCCCTTGGGAAAAAACTGACAAAGTTGAAGAACTTAAAAAAGAGGTGTTGCGTTAGCGCTGGGAGTGGCGGAGTTGCGGGGCGGTTGAGTTTTGCGAAACTGCTCCGCAATGAGCGTAGCGAACCACGGACATAGCGACCCGGCAGAATGTCGGGGAACGCCAATAAAAAAATGAAGTCAAAAGCTGTTGAAATTGATTCGAGAATTACGCCGCAGGCAAAACGGGATGCGCATATTCATTATATTGTTGCTTTTTGCGGCGGTTTTTTGACGGTTTTTCCGCTGGAGAACATTGTAAAGAGTTTTGGTTCTTCTCAGACGACGCATTTAATAGAAATGGTGCGTCTTTTAATTGGAAAAGACTGGTTTGAGTTTGGACTTAGGTTTGTCGGTGTTTTAATTTTTGCTCTGCCGATTTTTTTTGTTACTTTTGCCAAAGAACACACAAAAATTAACGTAAAATATGCGGCTCTTTTGGTTGATGTGGCGATGGGCTTTTTAATGTGGCTTTTGCCGGCAGACTTGCCAAAGGTTGTTTATCTTTATCCTACTTTTTTTGCAATGTCGCTTCAGTGGAGCAGTTTTTCGGGAAGTTACGGCTATGCGGCTTCGACAAATTTTTGCACGAATAATTTTAAGCAGACAATCAGTGCCTTGACGGAATATTTTTGTAACGGAAAAAGTGAATTTAAATTGAAGGCGCAGTTTTATGGCGCGGTTCTTGCCGGCTATTATCTTGGAATTTTTGCCGGATTTAAGCTTTTTGAAAAACTTGGAAATTTTTGTTTTACGCTGGTTACGATTCCTTGTGCGATAATTGCGGTTTTGCTCGCGACTTTTCCAAAGGATTCAGCAAAATAGTTTTTTTTGTGATTTTGCAAGGTTGGAAAAATGATTCTTTCAAAGCAGCAGATTGTTGAAATTATGGAACGTTTTAAGGTTCAAAATCCGAATCCAAAGAGCGAACTTGATTTTAAGAATCCGTTTACTTTGCTTGTTTCTGTAGTTTTGAGCGCTCAGGCAACCGACAAATCCGTAAATTTTTATACAAAACCGCTTTATGAAGCTGCCGACACACCTCAAAAAATTGTTGCCCTTGGTCAGGAAAAATTGATTGAGTTTATAAAACCAATCGGTTTATGGAAAAATAAATCTAAAAATATAATTGCACTTTCTAAAAAGCTGATTGAAGATTTTGGCGGAATTGTTCCAAATTCCAGAGAGAAACTTATGTCTTTGCCGGGAGTTGGAAGAAAAACTGCGAATGTTGTCTTGAATGTGGTTTTTGGTCAGAATACAATGCCGGTCGACACGCATCTTTTGCGGATTTGTCCGAAAATTGGGCTGGCAGAAGGCTCAACTCCGGAGCAGGTTGAAAATTCGCTCTTAAAAAATATTCCTGCCGAATATTTGCAGCATGCGCACCATTGGCTTTTGCTTCACGGCCGCTATGTTTGCACAGCCCGGAATCCAAAGTGCAATGAATGTTTGATAAGAGATTTGTGTCTTAACGGCAGAAGTCTTTAAGACAATTGATTTTTGAATTGATAAAATGATGAATTGCAAGTTTTGGAAAAAATTTAGTATTTTTTTATTGGAGGCATAATAAAAATGGAAGAAAGCGTAATTGCGGAAGCGGCAAACGGTGCGATTGCACTTGCAAATGGAACGGCAAATGAAGTAAAGTCGCTGTTTCATCTCGATGAACTGTCAGCTTATTTTACTTGGGCAAATCTTGCAAAAGTGATTACAAGCGTTGTGGCAATTCTTATTTTCTGGGTGTTTTATCGCATAATCAGGCATTTTGTAAAAAAAACGGCTTCAAAAACTTTGCAGAAAAAAACTGTTTCGCTTATTGTAAAGGCAGTCAGTTATTGTTTTTACGTTTTAATCGTAATGTATGTTCTCGGACTCTTTGGAATTAAACTGAGCGCAATTTGGGGCGCTGCAGGAATTGCTGGAGTTGCCATTGGTTTTGCAGCGCAAACTTCCGTAAGCAATTTGATTTCCGGTCTTTTTGTTGTTACCGACAAGGCAATGAAAATCGGCGATTTTATAGAAGTTGACGGGATTTCTGGAACGATTGATTCAATAGGAATAATTTCGATAAAAATTCATACTGGCGACAACCAGCTTGTGCGAATTCCAAATGCAACAATAATAAATACAAAATTAAAAAATTATTCGGCTTTTCCGTACAGACGCTACATTTTTGAAACCAGTGTTGATTATGGCAGCGATTTTGACAAGGTTATGGAAGTTGCAAAAACTGTTCCTGCACGATGTCCGACTGTTGTTCTTGATAAACCGGAATACTCTCCAAAAGTGCTTTGGACAACTCATGGAGACAGCGGAGTGAATTTGAACATTATTGTTTGGAGCAAAATAGAAGATTTTTTGCAGACAAAAAGCGATATTTCAGTAAATACTTTAAAAGCTTTTAACGAGGCTCAAATCAATATTCCGTTTAACCGTATGGACGTTGCGATTTTGAACGAAAAAAAATAAGAAGTGAATTGAATGCAAGCTCAGGCAAAACCAGTAAATCAGCTGTTCAGTAAAAATTTTCTCAATCGCTTAATCTGGCCTTTGGTTGCAGAGCAATTTCTGGCAATGACAATCGGTGCTTGCGATACGGTTATGGTTTCTTCTGTCGGAGAAGCTGGCGTTAGCGGAGTAAGTTTGATTGATCAGCTTGGGCAGCTTGTAATTCAACTTTTTGCTGCATTCGCTACTGGCGGAGCGGTGGTTGCAAGTCAATATCTCGGTCATAAAGAACAAAAAAAGGCTCAGGCTTCTGCAAAACAACTTCTAAATTTGTGCGTGATTGCCGGAGTGTTTTTTATAGCAATATGTCTGCCTTTGCGCCGGATTATTTTGAACGGAATTTTTGGCGCGCTTGAACCGCAGATTATGGACAATGCGCTAACTTACTTTGTCTGGATTTTGTTTAGTTTTCCGTTGCTTGGAATTTATAACAGTTGCGCTGCGTTGTGCCGGGCAATGGGAAATAGCAAAATAAGTTTAAAAGTCAGCCTTATAATGAATTTGGCAAATATTGCTGGAAACGCGATTTTGATTTACGGAGCAAAAATTGGAGTTGCCGGAGCAGGAATTTCAACTCTCGTAAGCCGAGGCATTGCCGCCGTTGTAATGCTTTGCATTTTAAGCCAAAAAAAATGGCCGCTTTTTTTAGAAAAAATCTGGAAACCGAAGTTTGATTTTTCACTCATGGGGCGAATTTTAAAAATTGCAGTTCCGAGTGGAATTGAAAATTCTGTTTTTCATATCGGAAAAACCCTTGTCTATTCGTTTATGTCCAGTTTTGGAATTACGGCAATTGCTGCAAATGCAATTTCAAACACAGTCGCGAGTTTTTCAAATATTCCGGGAAATGCAATAGGTCTTGCAAGTGTAACGATTGTCGGTCAGTGCATTGGCGCCGGCGAAAAAGAACAGGCAAAATCTTATGGCCGAAAGATGATGCTTTTGTCTTACGGCGGAATGTTTGTTACGGCAATTGTGGTTTTTGGACTTGCGCCGTTTGTTACAAAAGTTTTCAATTTGACGCCGCAAGCTCAACGTTTGGCCGTGCTTGTAATCCGCGCCTGTATGGTTGCAAATATAATTTTCTGGCCAATGAGTTTTACAATGCCAAATATTCTTCGTGGAGCAGGCGATGCAAAGTATACGATGATAATTTCAAATATAAGCATGTGGCTTTTCCGCGTTCTTGGCAGTTTTTTGATTTCAAAATGGATTTTGCACATTTATCCGGGAAACACACATCTTGCGCTTTTTGGCATTTGGATTGGAATGTTTTTGGACTGGATTTTCCGCGGAATTATGTTCTACGCGCGCTTTTGTGGCAAAAAATGGCTTGAAAAAAAAGTAATTTAGCCTGGATTTTAAAAATTGGAAAAAACAGTCAGTTATGCGTCATTTTCGTGCTGCGACACGGAAACCTAAAATTTCAATTGATTATCGGATCAAGCTGGATAAATTTTTGGAGCGCAATTAGCGAAAAAGAAAATTTGTCAGTTAGAACCGTCCAGTTGCCGCAAAAACCGGCTTTCCAGGGTTCCGCTAACGCTCTATCCGCAAAAGCGGACGCTCGCGCGCACACGTAAAATTAGTTTTTCACATTTTTTGTTTTTTCGTGCTATAATTTTTTTATGCAAAAAATGTTTTATGATACGCGCGCTTTGGATTGTGTCTGCCGACAAAAATATGCTCTTTCCGAAGAAATTATGATGGAAAATGCGGCTGTTGCCATTAAAAACGAAATTTGCTCTATTTCGCTAACTAGAAAAATTCAGAAAGTTTTAATTTTGTGCGGAAGCGGCAATAACGGTGCCGATGGCTATGCGCTGGCCAGACTGATTTCTGGTTTTTTTAAAACTTATGTTTTTGAGTGCAGCAAGCCTTCATCGTCACTTTGTGTTTTGCAGGCTGAACGCGCAAGGTTGTGCGGAGTTTCGGTTTTGGAACCGGACAGTTTTTTTTCAGAAAATTTGAATTCGGCTGTTGTTGTAGACTGCATTTTTGGGAGCGGTTTTAAAGGCGGATTTACAGATCAAACCGGCGAAAAACTCATAAAGCTTCTTGCTTTTGTAAATTCTTCAGAATGTTTAAAAATTGCCTGCGATGTTCCGACAGGACTTCATGCCGACGGAACTTTGGCGCAATCTGTTTTTAAGGCTGATATTACTCTTACAATGGGCGCGCAAAAATTCTGTCTTTACAGCGACATGGCAAAAAATTTTACAGGAAAAATAAAGGTTTGCGAACTTGGCATTTCGAGAGAACTTTTTGAAAAATCTGCTGAAAATTTGGAAGAAAGTCAAAAAAATCTTTTCCTTCTTGAACAAAAAGATATGATTTTGCCGTATCGGACAGACAATCTTGTAAATAAAGGAAGCTTTGGAAACGCTTATATTGCTTGCGGCGAAAAATCCGGAGCGAGCATTATTGCAGCAAATGCCTGCCTAAAATTTGGAGCAGGTCTTGTAACTCTTATTCGTCCAGAGGAGAATTTTTCAAAAACTCCAATTCCAGGTCTTTCGATGGAATTTCTTGTAGCAAATAATTTTGGTCCACGGCTTAGCGCGCTTTGCGTTGGAATGGGACTTGGCTATGACGAAAAAATCACTGAATTTTATGCAAAATTTCTTTTAGATTCGCCAGATGTGCGCTGTGTGCTCGATGCGGATATTCTATATTCTCCGTTGATTCTTGAAATTTTGGAGAGGCGCCCAAAAGGCTGTGTTTTGACTCCTCATCCAAAAGAATTTTCCGAACTTCTGAGGCTTTGCGGTTTTGGAAATTACAGTGTTGATGAATGTATTTTTCGGCGTTCTGAACTTGTCGAAAAGTTTTGCCGGCGCTTTCCTGAATCCGTTTTGGTTGCAAAAGGCTCAAATTCTGCAATTGGTGTGTTTTCTGCAAAAGAAGATTTTAATCTTTTTATTGATAGTTTTGGTTCTCCAGCGCTTGCAAAAGGTGGAAGCGGAGATGCGCTTGCAGGAATGATTTGCGCGCTTTTGGCTCAAAATTACGAAGCAAAAGACGCCGCAATTACAGCCTGCCTTGCCCACTCTCTCGCTGCCTGCAAAATAAAAAATAATTTTGCTCTTACACCTACAGATTTAATCCAAAATATTGGAGAATTATAGAGAAATTGAACGCAAAAACGTCCAGTTTTTTATTTTCTTTCTTTTTTTCCTGCTTCAATGAAATTCATATGGGCGCGATCTTTTTTGCTCAGGCGTTTTTGACCTAAATCCACTGAAATTTCGTGTCTTCCGTGGAAGCGTTCGCCTTTTTTATCGAAAGAATTTTTTAAGGATTCAATCCAGAGCGGAGTTTTTGGATTTGGATCGCCTCTTTTTACGTATTCGAGCCAGGCCTCTGGTTCAGGAACTTCAAATTTCATTTTTTCACCCGTAAAAGGATGGATAAATTCCAAAGTTCTGGCGTGAAGGCAAAGTCTGCCAAAATGGTCGGTTCTTGCCCTGTAGTTTTCATCGCCTGCAAGAGGATAGCCTTTTGACGCAAGATGAGCGCGAATCTGATTCTTTTTTCCTGTATCGAGCGAAAGCTCAAAAAGCGTATGTGTTGGACCTGACTGCAAAATTTTATAGTTTGTGCGTGCCGGAACAGTTTTAAAACAGCGGTTTTCGCCATAAGAGTCGGAATTATTTTTTGAGTTTTCGGATTCTCTTGGAACGAAGCCAACGTTGTGGGCGTTAAATGCAAGTTCATCATCGATTAAACCGCAATTCGGCAAAATAAGTTTTTTGCTGCGCGGATTTTCTGCAACTGCGCGGTAAAGCCGTTCTGTTATTATTTGATGCCAGGAGTCCATAATTTTTTTCTGCGCATTTTCGGTAAGAGCAAAGAGCATTACGCCGGAAGTGTCGCGGTCAAGGCGGTGGACAGCAAATGGTCTGTGTGAACTGCTGAAAGTTCCGTTTTTGTGCATGATTTCTTCGAGAATGCTTTGCGCCGTTCTGACCCGGCTTCCAGGATACGGAACGCTGAGCAGCCCAGAAGGCTTGTTGATTACGCAGATTGTTTCGTCTGAATAAAGAATTTCAATTTTTTCGTGGCCAAAATCTTTTTTTGTTTTTGTATTTTTGTTTGTGCTTAAATTTGCCATAATCCTGTCCTTCGATTAAAAAATCTAGTAATGAGGCGGTTTTCTGTTTGGAATTTCAATGTTTTCCGACAAATCCATAATTCTGCTTGAAAGAATTTTGTTTTCTTCGCGCAGAATTTCAATCAATTTTTGCTGCTCTACGACTTCGTTCTGAAGTTTGTTGATAAAATCGTCCATAAAAGCAATTTTTGTTTCGAGAGCAATAAAGCGGTTTTCTGTATCCATAGCTTTATTTTAACGGATTACCACGAAACTGACCACGATTTTTGTTCGTTGAGTGTTAAAAGTTCGCCAAGTTGGATTTTTTGAGAGAGAATTTTTCTTGAGCCGGGACTTTTTAATTCAATTTGAAGATTTTGAGAAACGATTTGTTTTGCCAAGTCCGGACCGTAGACAAAAGAGAGAAGATTTTCGTATTCTTCAACATTCATTTTTTCGTCGGTTAGACACGGAATCATCAAAAGATCAAAATAGCCCTGAGTTTCTTCGTCCAGTTTTTCGTAAATTGACTTGAATTGTTCCGGTCCCAAAGAAAAAGTGAGCGACGACTGAGTTTTTGAAAGAATTTTTGATGAAGCAAGAAGAGATTTAGAAAGATTTTCGATTTTTCCAGAGCCGCTTGTTTTTCCGTCTTTTTCGACATTTGCAGAAACATTTTTTGCGCCAGCGGAAATCAGAAAATTTTCAAGTTCTTGTTTTGAGAATAGGGTTGAATTTGCATTTTCGTTTAAATCAGAATTTTCTTGAGCCAAATCCAGAAACTCCTTAAAAGCTGCGTTTGCCGACAGCGAAAAATTCGCCGAAAAAGCGATTGTTGCGGAGTCAGAATTTTCTGCTTTGACAGAAATTGAAGGCGAGCACGAAACTAAAAAAAGAGAAAAACTTATAAGGGCAAAAATTTTGGTTTTAAAAAATTTCATAAATTCCTCAAAAACTTTTCTTTATTTAATCAATTTGCGCAACGGAATGGTTACACGCACGCCAGAAGAAAAAACAAGTCCGGTTGCAAAACTTTTGAGAGCGTTTAATGCGCTTCCATCGGTGTCATTAAAAACTGTGTAGTGAATATCTTGCTCAAAACTTATGTCGGTTTTTCCAGCTTTAAAAGAAGGTGAATTAAAACTGATTCCCAAAATTCCTGGAAAAACAGAAGCTTTTATTCTTTCGTCGTTGTTTCCTGGAAGATACGGAGTTCCGATTGTAAAGACAGGACCTGCGAAAATTCGCATATAGTCGGTCATTGTAAGGCTAAAAAGCAACGGCAATTGAACTACGCCAGTTCCGCTGTCCCAACGCACAGTTGTTCCGATTCCAGGTTTTAGATTTTTTCCTTCGTAAGTTGCATGCACAGTTCCAGCAATTCCGCGGAAAGTAAGCATAAAATTATCAGGAGTAAAAAAGTTCCAGTCAAGACAGAACATTCCGTCCAAAACGATTTTGTCCGTAAAATTTCCATTTTGCCGGCTTGTCTGGCTGGAATTGTTGTTTTTTCCAGAAAAATTGGCTTTAGAAACGGATTCGAAGTTTTTATTGGAAGCAGTATTATTTTCGGCTAAAATTTTTGAAGGCGGCAAAAATCGGCCGGTTTTGTAATATTTGCCTTTCCAATAATTTTCTTTGAGGGAACTTAAAATTACGCCAGTGTTAGGGCCGTCAGAAGCCGCATTTAAAAACTGACCGTTTCCAATGTAAATCCCAACATGGCTCGGATTTTCAGAAGCTGTTGTTTTAAAAAAAACTAAATCTCCTGGTTCGCGCTCAGATTCGTCAATTATTTTACAAAACGAATAAATACTTTTTACGGTTCTTGGCAGTTGATAACCGATAGATTCTCTTGCAACTGTATAAATCAATCCTGAACAATCAAAAGAATTTGGGCCGATTGCGCCATTTACATAAGGGCGGCCAATATATTTTTTCCCGTAATCAACAAAAGTTTGTCGGTTTGCCGCGGCATTTTCCGTGTTTGCAGCCATTGTCTGCGCGCATAGCCGCGGAGTAAACAAAATAAAAGCACCAAGCCAAAACCATACAATTAGTTGATTTCTGTCATTTCTTGTCATAGTTCAATTATCGTAAAAAAACAGAGCCATAACAAGCAAGATGAACGATTTTTTATTTGAGGCGCAATTTTCTTTCAAGATTAGGCTGGCCTTGCACTGATTTTTTTTGCAAGTTATAAAAAAATTATTTGCTTTATAAGAAAACTGTGCTAAACTAAGAAATAAGGCGCATTTTTTTGCGGGGGGGGGGGCGGTCTTGGATGTTCAAAACGCAAGACGTATAAGTGACATCTCATTTTCCATAGACAAAGATTTAAGTATAAAAGCAGGAAACCGCACTTTTTCTGTTTTCCTTCGTAAAACAGAAGTTTCAGGCATAAATCTTTCCGAATTCCTTTCAGAAAATGACGCAGAAAATTTTAAACATTTTCTTTCAAATTTTAATCCGGAAGTTTCAAATGAATCTGCCAGTTTTGTTGCAAAACTTAGGGCAAGGCTTTATTTAATAACTTGTATTTTTACAGTTATAAAGACAGGCGACAATCTTTTTGAGGTAAGCATTGAAGAGCTTTCATATTCGCGGCAGATTTTGGATAAAGCGCTTTTGGAAAGCAGGGAATATTCAACTCTTCTTCAAAATTTCGATGCATATTATTTTATTTACGAATGTGAAAAGTTCACCGTAAAAAACACAAAAGACCTTAATACTATATTTGTCGGAAATTGCGATGAATTTAAAGAATTTTTCGAGAATTTTTTTCATATTAACAAAATGTACACACAAGAAAGCAAGCAGCTTATTGCCATGCTTGCAAATATTCGCAACTTAGAAACTGGCAAATACTACAATTTTTTGCAGACAGACAAAAAAATGCTTACGGTTCATACACTTCGGGCAAGCACGCGCAAAAAGACAATTGTCGTTGGCTACGTAAATTTTGGACAGAAAATTGCACCTGCAGAAAATGCTTATGTTGAAAGTCACGACGGTTTAACTGGACTTTACAACAAAAAGGCAATAACCGAAATTGCAATCAAAAAAATCAACGGACAGAAAGTTCCGTGTTCAATGATTATAATTGATGTTGACCATTTTAAGGGATGCAACGACACATTTGGTCATAATTTTGGTGACAGGGTTCTTACTACTGTTGCCAATTGTATAAAAGACGCAATCGGTACAAAAGGAATTGCTGGAAGAATTGGCGGCGATGAATTTTTAGTTTTGCTTGATTTAACTGAAGAAGACGATATTCGCAATATAACGCGAAATATTCGCGCAGGAATTCAGTGGAATATTACTTCAATTGAACCCGGCAGCACCGTAACCTGTTCAATGGGAGTCGCAAGATTTCCGTTAAACACAAAAGATTATGATTCGCTTTTTAATCTTGCCGACAAATGCCTTTACATTGCCAAAAACAAAGGACGCAACTGTTATATAATCTATAAACCTGAGCTTCATGACTATGTTTTTATTCAGAACAGACAGAATGAAAACAAAATTGCAAGCGGACAGCTTTACAACGAAGCTGCAGACGATGTATTTGAAATTTTAAAAGCAATTCATGAAAAAAAGAGCAAAAACGAACTGCAGCAAATTCTTCAAAAATTGGTCGATTATCTCGGCATAAGCACGATTATGGTTTATGATTCAACACACAAACTTTATTGCAGCGCAGGCCGCACAGAAAAGAATTTTAGAGAAAAAGCTTTAAAGCAAGAAAACTATTTTTCGTTTTTTAATAAATTTGATTATTTACATTTAGACAATACGAACGTTTTGGATTCAGTTTCGCAGGAAAAATATGTTTTTTATCAAGAAAACTGCATATCATCAACTTTGGAAGTATTATGCAACAAAAAAACGCTAATCTGCTTTGACGTCTTTAAACCGGCAAAAACCTTTCCAAAAGAAAGAATCATTTTTATGCTGGTTGTCGCGCGGCTTTTAGTAAGTTCTTTTAACATTGACTAGCCTTATAATAAAATAATTGTAATAGATGTTGCTCTACGTAAGATTTTTTGTTTATTTTATATAGCTGATACAAAATAAATTTAATGAGGTAACAAAATGAAAAAAACACCAGCGTTATTCAGTTTGATTTTTGCAGGAGTTGCAGTCTTTGCGGCAAGTTCATGCGCTTCGACAAAGAACAGTTTGGACGCAGGCAATTCAAAAGAACTAAAAATAGTTCTTGAGGGAAACGAAACAACCGGATATTCCTGGGAAAACACTCTTACAAATGAAGAGATTGTAAGCATAAAAGAAAAAGTAACATATCTTGGAAAAGATGGAATTACAGGCGCGCCTTCGAAATTTGAATATTCGGTGAAGGCCTTAAAAGACGGAACTACGGATTTAACTTTTGTTTACAAACGTCCTTTTGAAGCAGACAAAGCGCTTGATACAATAGTTTATAAAATCGAAGTAAAGAATGGAGAAATTTTGGCTCAGGGTACAATAGAAGGAAAATGGAGAATAAATTCTTTTTATAAAAACGATGAAGCACAGGCAATTTGCGATGTTGTGCTAAACCTAAAAAAAGAAAAGGATGACTTTTTTGTTTCTGGAGAAGCTGGAGTAAATATTTTTAATGGAAATATAAAGCTTTCAGAAAATATTGGAAACGGCGAAGGCGGTTTTGCCATGACCAGAATGATGGGACCAGCAGATGCAATGTCTTTTGAACACGAATACATCCAGCTTTTTAACGGAGAATTTTATGTAATTCCGGCAGTTAAAAATGGAACAGAAATTCTTACAATTGCAAATTTAAAAAACGGCTTGTCGGCAGAATATCGCCTTGTAAAAGAACCATTGGTAGAAAGACAGTAAAATGCCGCAGCCTTTTTTATACAATCTGATTGACAAGGCAGTTTTTGACTATAAACTGATTGAAAAAGGCGACAAAATTCTTGTGGGCGCATCTGGAGGGAAAGACTCCACTGCGCTCATAGAATATTTTGCAAACCGTCAAAAAAGAAAAAATTCCGATTTTGAATTTTTGGCATTGAATATTCAGACAGATTTTGGCGGCGGACTTCCTCCTGACATTCAGACACTTTTTAAAGACTGGAATGTCCCTGTAGAATCCATTTTTGTAGATGTAACAGGACGCTTGAGCGACGGATATAAAATGAGCTGTTACTGGTGTTCAAACTTGCGCCGAAAAGAACTTATTAACTTCGCGGTAAAAAACGGATTCAACAAAATTGCGCTTGGACATCATCTTGACGACATTTTAGAAACTCTGCTGATGAATGCCTTGAATAAAGGCGAGCTCAGCACAATGACGCCTTCCCTAAAACTCGAAAAATATCCTGTAAAAATTATCCGCCCGCTTTGCTACGCTGGCGTTCAGACAATTGTTGAACATTCTAAAAAAGGCGGCTATTTTGGATGGACATGCACTTGCACGTATCAGGATAACAGCACAAGAAAAGATGCCCGCCGCCGGCTTGAACTTTTGACTGGCGGAGACAGAAAAAAGAAAGAAAGACTTTTTAAAGCGCTAAAGAACATAAGACCAGAATATTTGCCATAAAAGAAATCTGTCATAAAAAAATCTTGAGAATTTGTTTTTTCGGATTTAAAATTGAACAAGAGGAATCTTAAAAATTTAAAAAAGATTAAATGCTGTCAATTTTGGCGATTTTTTCTTGGGAGGTTTTATGTCAGTTGTTTGTTATTCTCTTGGTGCGGCTCAAGAAGTGACTGGTTCAAAACATATTTTTGAAATTGATGGCCGGGCTTTTATGGTTGATTGCGGGGCTTTTCAGGGAAAACGCGCTGTTGCCGATGCAAAAAACAGGAATTTTGAAATTCCAGTCGATAAAATCGAAACTGTAATTTTAACGCATGCTCATTACGACCACTGCGGTCTTTTGCCAATGCTCGCAAAAAAAGGCTATGACGGCAATATTTACGCAACTCCTGCAACACGCGACCTTGCCGACCTCGTAATGATGGATTCAGCAAGAATTCAGGCGCGAGATGCCGAATATCTCCGCAAACAGGCCCAAAAAAAAGGCGAAAAATTTACATGGCAGCCACTTTTTAATGAAAAAGACTGCATTAAGGCGGAGAATCAGATTGTAACGCTCGGATATAACCGCCAGATGTACATTGCGCCAGACGTAGAACTCGAATTTTTTGACGCAGGGCACATTTTGGGTTCGGCATTTGCGTTTATAACGATAAAAGGACAGCGCGGCGCGTCAAAAAAATTTGATTCAATAAACAAAATAAATATCTGGAACAAACTTTTTGGCTGGAAAAATTCGATTTTGGAAAAACGGGCAGAAAGTGAAGAAGCCGATAGACGTAAAACTTCTGACAGACGAAAAGCCACCGCAGAAGAGCAGGCCCAGTATTCGGGAATTGAACGCCGTTCTGGCTATGACCGCCGCGAAGGAAAAGACGAGCTGCGGATTCTCTATACAGGCGATTTAGGACGTTCTTCAAAACCGATTATCCGCGACCCAAGTGTAAAAATTCCGGCGCCAGATTACATTTTTTTGGAAAGCACTTACGGTAACCGCAAACACGAAGGCACAGAAATCGCTATGGAAGAACTGCGGAAAGTGGTTCGCCGGGCAATCGACCGCAAAGGAAAAATCATAATTCCGTCATTTGCAATTGAGCGCACTCAAGAAATTGTTTATTACCTCCATATGCTTGTAGACCAGCGAAAAATTCCTTCAATTCCAATTTACGTAGATTCGCCAATGGCAGTAAACGCAACAAGTATTTTTCAGGTTCATCCGGAATGTTACAGCCACGAAGTTGAAGAAGCTTTTCTTGACAGGCACAAAAATCCATTTGGCTTTGACCAGCTAAGTTTTGTTACGAGCGTTGACGAATCAAAGGCATTGAACCAAAAATCCGGGCCTATGATTATAATTTCGGCAGACGGAATGTGCGAAGCCGGACGCGTTGTGCATCATCTTGCAAACAACATAAGCGATCCAAAAAACACAATTTTGATAGTCGGTTATATGGCAGAAAACACGCTTGGCCGAAGAATCCGCGACGGAGCAAAAGAAGTAAAAATCATGGACGAATGGTATCAGGTAAATGCGCATGTCGAAACAATCAACGCATTTTCTGCTCATGCCGATTACGAAGAAATTGTAAAATGGCTCAAGCAGGTTGATACAAGCCGCCTTAAAAAAATCTATCTGGTTCACGGCGAAAAAGATGCCCAGGAATATCTGCAAAACTATTTAAAAGAAAACGGATACAAGCACGTTCAGATTGTAAAATACGGCGAAACTTACGAACTGGCGTAATTTGTAAATATTTTGGGCGTTGCGGCTGTTTTTAACAGCCGCCGCTCTGTCCGGGGTTTGCATTGTTCCACTTCGTTCCACAACGCGCCTTTTGCGCGCCCCTCCCGCCGCTAACGCATTTTTTTGTTTTTCTAAAAAATCTCAAATAACAGTTAATTCTTCTTTGTAAAGCATATTTTATATAAAAATCCGAGGTTTTATATAGAAAACCGGCATTTTCTTGATTATCATCAAATTCAAGGGAAAGAGTAAATTCAATCAATACGACAGAATTTTATTTATAACGAGGTAATCGATGAAAAAAAACTCTCAAAAAAGAAAATTCGGCGCAATTTTGTTAAGTCTTGCCGCATTATTTGCAGTGCTTTTTTTTGCAGCAGCATGCAAGACAGACAGCGACGATGACGAATTGAACAATGTGACAATTAGTCTTTCAGAAAGTACAATAAACGCAAATGGACAGACTTCGCTATTTGCAAAAGTTGACAAAAAGGGCTCCGGCAATCCAGTTTATGAGTGGACAATTACAGCTGGCAGTGAATATGCAACCCTTGACAATGAAACTTCTTCAACTTGTATTGTTACAGGCAAAAACACAACAGCAAGCGCTCAGAGCGTAAAAATAAAATGTACTGTAAAATTTGCTTCGGCCACAAAAGAGGCAGAAGCAACGGTAACTGTAAGCGCAGCAAAAGCAGAGTTAAAAAGCGTTTCGATTGCAGGTTCAGCAGAAATTGAATCAACCGCAAAAACAGATCTTACGGCAACTCCGGCTTTTACAGTTGAAGGAGTTTCGCCAACTGTAACTTATACTTGGACAATCAGCGCAGGTAGCGAATATGCAGAACTTTCTGAGTCAACAACAGGAACAGTTACGCTTACTGGCAAAAACACAGATACAGTAGAACACGAAGTTACAGTAAAAGTAACTGCAACTTACGACGGAACAGCTAAGGAAGCAACAACAACTGTAAAAATTCTTGCGGCAGGACAGATTGTGGAGAACAAGGTTACTTCCGTAAGCGTTAGCGCAGGAAAAGACTCAATTGCTTGCGACGGAAGCACAACCTTAACCGCAAAAGCAGAATATTCAGGCAATCCTGAAATCACTTATACTTGGACAATCACTGCAGGCGGCGACTATGCGGAGCTTTCTGAGTCAACGACAGAAACAGTTACGCTCACAGGCAAAAATACAGATACAGCAGAACAGACAGTTACTGTAAAAGTAACCGCTTCTGACGGAACAAATTCTGTAGAAAGCACTTGCGCAGTAACGGTTGGAGCGGCAGCTGCAGTAGAGACTGGAAACGTAATAAAAGCGAGCGACACTCCACTTGGTTTTGCTGGAGTAAATTATGCAATGCCGACTTTTGCTAACGTTGTGACTGTAACAACTAGAAAAGAATTGATGAACGCAATCAAAAAAGAAAACTCATTGATTTATATTGACGGAATGATTGATATGTCAGATGAGGGAATCGGCTCAAAACTTCCTGCTGAAGGTGCTAGCAACATTGCGGTTTCTTCTGTAATGGATTCTTGGATTGCGGAAAAAACTTCAAGTGCTTATACAACATATGGTGCGTGGGTTGAGGCTTATGCCGCTGTATGTTCAACATCCACAGACGATAAAAAAGAAGGCAATTCAGGCAATTCTTCATTATGCAGTATGTTATGGACTTTAAATAATGCATGGAAGTCTGTAATCCAGCTTAACTTAAAGTCTAACACAACAATTATTGGTCTTGGAAGCAATTCTGGACTTCGTGGCGGAACAATCAGCATCAATGGCATTAAGAATGTGGTAATTAGAAATCTTACTTTGGTTGATGCAATCGATATGTTCCCGCACCACGAAAAAAATGATGGATTCAATGCTCAGTTTGACTGCATAACAATTCAGGGCTCTAGCACTGCGAATATATGGATTGACCACTGCACAATGAAAGACACTCTTGTTATGCAGCATGTTCAGTCTGGAACAAAAGAAAAATGGCAGAATTATGATGGTCTTTGCGATATAAAAGGCGACGGCAAGGGAATAACTGTTTCTAACTGTCATATGTATCATCATGACAAAACAATGCTTGTAGGTTCAGATGATGACGAAGGCGATAATACAGTGCGTAAGGTTTCTATTATAAATAACCATTTTGATACCTGTGTTCAGCGTTTGCCGATGGCAAGAAACAGCCAGTTCCATGTTTTGAATAACTGGTACACTTTTGACACAACACAGTCAGTTGGAGATGGTAAATCTAAAGGAGATTACTGCATTGGTGCAAGAAAAGGCGCCTTGATTTATTCTGAGGCAAATTATTTCGACAGCAATATGCAGTATTCTATCCGTGGAAACTCAGACACAGCTTCAACGGCTAAAGTGTATGATACAGGAAGTGTTGACAACAATACAAAGAAAACAAGCGAGTATACTGCGGTTTCTTCTGCGCCATTTACTGTAACTTATTCTTATGAACCAATGACAGCTGAAAATGCAAAAACTTACGTTGCTGCCAACGCCGGAGCTGGTGTCTGGACTGTAAGAAAATAACCTTCCCGTTTGTCTTTGAGTTAATTGCGTAAGGGATTGTAAGGGCGGCGGAGCCGTTCGCTTGCGAATGACAACCCTGAAAAGCCCGACGGCAACTTGTTGCCGGTACGCCCAAAAATTTTATATTACACCTCTGGTTTTTAAGAGCCGGAGGTGTTTTTTTTGCAGTTGTGGAGAATTCTAAAAATTTATTATAATTAAAGATGGAATTTTTTGATGAGGAAGTTATGAAAGTGTTTAAGAGAATCTGTTTAGTTTTGGCGGCGGCTTTTTTGATGGCTGGTTGTAAGCAGGAAGAAGATGAATTTAACGGTTTGGTAATTTCTAGCAATTCTAGTTTTGTTGAAGCCGAAGAGGAAGTTACTTTTTGCGCTACTTTTTATAAAGATGGAAGTGCCGATTCTAACGAAGTTGTAAATTTTTGTGTTGAAAGTGATTCGACTGGCGGTGCTGTTTTGAAAAGCGAGAGTGCAAAAAGCGGAGAATATGTTTTGCTAAAAGTGGGAACGGTTGCCGGCGGTTTTGTAAAAGTTGCGGTGGAATGTAATGGCTATTCTGCATACAAGATTTTTGGAGTTAATCCTTCCGAAGAGATTTTGGTTTCTGACAAAGCGATTGGTTTTGCGGGGCTTGGCGTTGATATGTCAAAAATGGTGAATACGGTTACTGTTTCGACTGGCTCTGAATTAAAACAATACGCGAAAAGAGGCGGTTATGTGATTTTTGTGGAAGGCAGTATTGATATGTCGGAGGGAATTTTGCCGGCCGAAGGCTCTGTAATGGACGGTTCAAGTGCCACTGACAAAATGAATTCTTTTGTTGCAAGCAATTCTGAATATTCAACTTATGGTGAATGGATTAAAAATACGACAAACGTTTCTGTGGGTGACAATACAGGAACGACTTCGATTAGCAATGCGTATAAAAAAATTATTCAGATTGCTGTTGCAAATAACACAGCTATTATTGCTTTGGATAGGGGGGGGTATGTTCGAGGTGGAAGTTTTAGCGTAAAAGATGTTTCTAATGTTGTTATTAGAAATCTTTCTTTAAAAGATGCTGTTGATCCTTTTCCTCATCATGAAAGTGGCGACGGCTGGAATGCTCAGCATGATTTAGTTAGCATTGATAATGGAAAAAATATTTGGATTGATCATTGTACTTTTGAAGATACTCTTAATCTTGGAAAAGCTGCAAATAGCGAAAAATGGCAGGTTTATGACGGTCTTTGTGATATGAAGTCTACTACGACAAATGTGACTGTTTCTAACTGCGTTTTTAAAAATCACGACAAAACTATGCTAATTGGTTCTTCTGATAAGGACGGTGAAAATGATCCGGCCGCAAGAAAAATTTCGCTTTTTTACAATTACTGGCTTAATTGCGGGCAGCGTTGTCCTTTTGTGAGAAATTCGCTTTGTCATGTTTTGAATAACGTTTATGACAGCGACAGCAACCGAATTTATAACAGTCAGACTTCGATAAATGCAAGGGCTGGTTCTGTTGTTTGTGCGGAAAATAACTATTTTGGCACTGTTGCAAGTCCAAATGAAGCTGGCGGTTCAATTTCGTATTCGCCAAATTCGAATTTTAATCCGGAGTCTTATTATTTGTATGTTACGCTTGAAAATAAAAACGTCAAATCCTGGATAAATGCAAATGCAGGCGCTGGAAAAGTGTGCGTACAATGAATCGTACAATAATATTGAAATTTAACTGTTCGTTGTGAATTTTGAACTGGAGTTTATGGCATGAAAGATGATGCTGATAAAAATATCAAAGGCGAGGCTGTTTGTTCCGGCAATTTTTCTAAAACTGGGCTTGTGCTTGAAGGCGGCGCAATGCGCGGTATGTTTACGGCTGGCGTGCTTGATGTTTTAATGGAAAATGAAATTTATACCGACGGAGTTATCGGGGTTTCGGCCGGTGCGGTTTTTGGCTGTAATTACAAGTCGCGGCAAATCGGGCGGACTATTCGTTATAATAAGCGTTTTGCTGGCGACTGGCGGTATTGTTCAGTTCGTTCGCTTTTAAAAACTGGCGACCTTTATGGAGCTGATTTTTGTTACAACAGGATTCCAAATGAGCTTGACGTGTTTGACCTTGAATCTTACAAAAAAAATCCGATTCCTTTTTATGTTGCGGCAAGCGATTGCCGGACTGGAAAATGTGTTTATAAAAAACTCGAAACTTGCGGTGAAAACGACCTTAAATGGATGCGGGCGAGCGCTTCAATGCCTCTTGCGAGCCGGCCTGTTGATGTTGACGGATATAAATTGCTTGACGGTGGCATGACAGATTCTATTCCGCTGGAATTTTTTGAAAAACTGGGATTTTCCCGCAATATTGTAATTCTTACTCAGCCGCGACACTACAAAAAATCTCCGAATGCGCTTATGCCGTTCATAAAAATGTCGCTGAGAAAGTATCCGGCGCTTATTCAAGCCATGCAAAATCGGCACAAAATGTATAATGCAGAAACCGAATATGTTTTTGAACAGGAAAAAAAAGGCAATGTTCTCGTAATTTGTCCTGGAAATTCTCTCGGAATTAGCCGTACCGAAAAAAATCCAGATGAGCTTCAGCGAGTTTATGAAATTGGCCGAAACATTGCTAAAAAAATGCTTTCTGAAATAAAAGAGTTTATAGCTCGCAATTGAGCCTTTCGAATGGTGATTTTGCATAAAAAAAAGTGTGAAAATTTGTGCAAGATTATAAAAATAAATTCTTGACACTAAAAAATCTAAACTGTACCATTTTTTCATAAATTATATCGTGCACGATGTAATTAAAAGTCAACAAGGTTGTTGCATAAAAAGAGCTGTATAGCCCTTTTATTTTATATGCGGGAGACCTTGAAAAAGGGCTTCTCGCAAGAAAGGAGCCACTTATGAAAAAGATCTGGAAAATTTTTGCACTTGGAGCGGTTGCTTCAATGGCGGTTTGCAGTGCATTTGCTGCAAAACAGAAGACTATAAAGATTGGATTCAATATTCCGTTGACAGGCGACTCGCCAAAAGTAGGTGAGGGCGCAAAATGTGCCGGTGAGATTGTAAAGAACGAAATTAACTCTGCCGGCGGTCTGGATGTAAAAGGCACAAAATACCTTCTTGATTTTATTTATGTTGATAATGAGCTTAAAGCTGATTCTGCTATAAATGTTGCGAATAAGCTGATTGATATTGACAAAGTTCTTGCTTCGATTGGACCGGAAGGCTCTGGACGCGCTATTCCTGCCGGTGAAGTTTATAACGATGCAAAAGTTCCGATGATTACACCTTGGGCGACAAACCCTGCGGCTACTGCTGGCCGGCCTTATTGTTTCCGTGCTTGCTTCCTTGATCCGTTCCAGGCTCCTGTTGCCGCTAAATTTGCGAGCGAACAGTTTGCGGCAAAGTCGGTTGCCATTATCTACAATCTTGAAGACGACTATTCTAAAACTCTTGCAGAATTGTTCAAGGCTGAATGGGAAAAGAAATACGGAAAAGTTGTTGTTTTTGAGTCGTTTGGCCAAAAAGACCAGGATTTTTCGGTTCAGCTTACAAAGGTTGTAAATTCTGGCGCAGATTTTCTGTATCTTCCTTGCTATTACAATCATGTTGGTCTTATAACATCGCAAGCTAAGGATTTGGGCTGGTCTAAACCTGTTATGGGTTCTGATTCTTGGGGTTCGGCTGATCTTTTCAAACTTTCTAAAGGTGCGGTTGTTGGCGATTATTTTACAACCCATTATGCGGCAAAAGGTGCAACTGGCAAAACCAAGGAATTTATTGAAAAGTACGAAAAAGCTTATGGCTATACTCCAGACGATGTTGCCGCCCTTACATACGATGCGATTCATATTGTTTTGCAGGCAATTCAGGATGCTGGTATTACAGGAAAACTGAAGACTGACCGTACTAACGTTATGAAGGCTATGGGAAAAATTTCAAGTTTTGCCGGAGTTACAGGTAATATGCGCTTTACTCCAGACGGAGATCCAGTTAAAGACGCTGTTGTTGTAAAAGTTACACCTGAAGGCGAATTTGAATATGTAAAGTCATTGCAGCCATAGTTTAAGGCGCTGCTTTTTAGAGAATCTGGAATCTGCTCTTTTTGGGCTGGATTTCAGATTGCTGGATTTGGTTTTATCCGAATTGGTTTTAATCAATTAAAAACAGACACAAAAAGGAATAAGATAAAAATTACATCCTTGTAATTTTTATCATTACAGTTTGCTCAAGCATAACTTTTGCAAACTGTAATTCTCGCCATCCGTGGCTCGCCACTAACGCGGAGTTTTATAAGGAAAGGGTGCTAAAAACATCCGAAAATGGCGTCTGTTTTTATCTTTAAAAGTTTGCGTTGCAAACTTTCTTATTATCGGTTGTTTCTCACTTCATCGCGAAACAACTTAAAAAAGCCAAGCTTAAAGTTTTAATCTTGACTTTTTATGGGAGACAGACTGTGACATTTTTGATTCAAAATATTTTTAACGCTCTTCAGTGGGGCAGTTTTTATTCAATTATTGCATTGGGCTATTGTCTTGTTTACGGCGTTCTCCGACTCATAAATTTTGCCCACGGAGATATTTTTATGACATCTTGCTACATCGCTTTTTTTGTTGTGGCAGGATTGACGGCACATTTTGCTGGTCTTACAGGTATTCCTCTTTTTGTAATAACACTTGTTGCGACAGTTGCATTGACTGCTCTTCTGGGAATTGGAATTGAGCGTGTTGCTTACCGTCCTCTTCGGGCTAAGGGTGCAAACCGCCTTTATGTTGTTATTACAGCCTTGATGATAGGTTTTATTCTTGAAAACGGAAATCTCGCTCTTCTTGGAGCTTCCGCACGGAGTTTTCCAGATATTCTTCCAAAACATGTATGGAATATCGGTCCGGTTACTATTACTTCGCTTAAAGTTCTTGTAATTGTAAGCGCAGTTGTAATCTTTGCCTTGCTGCAGTTTGTTGTTCAGACTACAACTTTGGGAATGAGCATGAGGGCAATATCATTCGATAAATTTGCTATTCCTCTTATGGGAATTCCTCTGAACACTGTAATTACCTTTACGTTTGGACTTGGTTCTGCTCTTGCGGCTGTCGCCGGAATTCTCTTTGGAATGTCGTATCCGGTTATGGATCCTTATATGGGAATGATTATCGGCTGGAAAGCATTTATTGCGGCTGTTGTCGGCGGAATTGGAGATATAAAAGGCGCGTTTATAGGCGGATTTCTTCTTGGTTTTATTGAAATTTTTGTTACGGCTTTTCTTCCTTCAAGCTATAAAGATTTGGTTTCGTTTGTAATTCTTCTTGTGATTCTTACGATAAAACCGACTGGCTTTTTTGGTGTGGCTAAATCGACAAAAATCTAATCTGGCGCAGGAGGTGAAAAAATGACGTTCATTAAAAATTTTAACAATATGATGGATAGAAGATTGAATCCTTCTGTCCGTGCACAGAAACTTTTTATGCCAGTTTCGACAATTGTCATGATTCTGCTGATTACGGTTCTGGCGCATTTTGAGATTATTAACAATTATTTTCAGACGATTATCGTTACAATCTGCATAAACATAATAATGTCTGCAAGCCTTAACATTGTAAACGGCTACATGGGAGAATTCTCTTGCGGACACGGCGGCTTTATGGCGACAGGAGCTTATGTTTCGTCCGTAATTTCGCTTATTCTGTTTAAGGACGGAAATTCTATTACTGGCAGCGCTCTTTTGCCTGAAAGTCTGTCTCTTTTTGGTTTTCCGCTTTCGATTATTGCCGGCGGTCTTGGAGCAATGCTCGTAAGTCTTATAGTTGCGATTCCTTCGTTTAAGACTCGTGATGACTATCTTGCGATTATTACGGTTGCGGCAAACTTTATTGTAATTACAGCGATTAACAATATTCCGGCAGTAGGCGCAAGCCGTGGACTTATGGGAATGAAATCCGTTATGAGTTCAATGGCTGATGTAGTCGATGTGCCTTGGATTTTAGTTTGGGGACTTGTTTTTGCGGTTCTTTCGATTCTTTCAATTTATTATTTGATGAATTCAACTCTCGGCAAGGGAATAAGCGCCGTAAGATACGATGAAATTTCGGCAGAAATTATGTCGGTAGACACAAACAGAATGAAGCTGATTGCGTTTACTTTTAGTTCGTTCCTTGCTGGAATTGCCGGCGGTCTTTTTGCCCATCTTCTTGGTTTTATAAATCCATCGTCGTTCGGAATTATGAAGTCTACAGAATCGCTTGTCATGGTTTATTTGGGCGGAATGGGTTCGTTGAGCGGTTCTGTTCTTTCTGCTGTGATTTTTACGATTTTGCTTGAGCTTCTTCGTCCAGCGCAGATTTGGAAATGGGTAATAATTCCTCTGATTTTGATTTTGATAATGGAATTTCATCCGGAAGGAATTATGGGTTCAAAGGAACTTACTCATTTCTTTCCATTCCTCAAAAAACTTTTTCCAGCAAACAAAAATCAGATTAGACCAGCGAAAATTTCTGCAGAAGGAGGTGCGGCATGAGTGGAACATTGTTGAAAATAGAACATCTTACACACCGTTTTGGCGGGCTTCAGGCGCTTACAGACATAAATGTGGAATTGAAGCAAGGAACAATCAACGGACTTATAGGACCAAATGGAGCTGGAAAGACGACTGTATTCAATCTGGTGAGCGGATTTTATGTGCCTTCTGAGGGAACAATTACTTTTGACGGAACAAAACTCAACGGTCTGCGTCCGCACAAGATTGCCGACCTTCATATTGGACGGACTTTTCAGAATATTCGGCTTTGGAGCGATATGACGGTTCTTGATAACATTTGTATTGCCCAGCACTCGCGTCTTGGTTTTTCGTTAAAAGATGTTTTTTTACGGACAAAAAAATACAAATCGCGGGAAGCGGAAATTCATAAAGAAGCTTGGGCACTTCTCGAAAAGTTTTCACTTGCGGATTCTGCCCTGGATTATCCAAAAAATCTTCCGTATGGAATTCAGCGCCGTGTTGAGATTGCCCGTGCTCTGAGTCTGAGCCCGAAACTTCTTATGCTTGATGAACCTGCCGCCGGACTTTCGACTTCTGATCTTGACGGACTTATAAGTTACATAAAATGGATTCACGACACGTTTGGAGTTACAATCTGGATGATTGAACACCAGATGCAGGTTGTAAACACGCTTTGTGACAATATAAAAGTTATAAATTTTGGAAAGGAACTTGCTGAAGGAACTCCGGAAGAAATTCAGAAAAACCCGAAGGTAATCGACGCATATCTTGGAAACTCGAAGATTGTTGAAGAGGCTGAAGCGCCTTTTAAACCGATTGAGATTGCATCTCAAAGCAGAAAACCAGAATAACGGATGTGTTTTGAATTTTTATGGAGGAGGTAAGATAAAAAAGACGCCATTTTCGGCTGTTTTTTGAGTTTTACCTTTAAAAGTTTGCGTTGTAAACGTTTTATGTGAGGTGAATATGCTTTTGGAAGTAAAAGACTTAAAAGTATCCTATGGAAATATAGAAGCTCTCCACGGAATAAGTTTTGATGTAAACCGTGGGGAAATTGTAACACTAATCGGTGCGAACGGAGCTGGAAAAACTTCAACTTTGATGAGCCTTGCCCGCCTTGGCCGGCCGGAAGCGCCTGTCGTAAAATCAGGCGATATTCTGTTTGAAGGTCAGAGCATTTTAAAGACTGAGCCTTATGAGCTGATACAGAAAAAGATGATGTGTCTTGTTCCTGAGGGAAGACACATTTTTGGCAATCTTACCGTCGAGGAAAATCTTCAGATGGCATGCTATGGGCGCAGAAAAAATCCGGATTCAAAAGCTCGGACAGCTGAACTTTATGACCAGGTTTACGATCTTTTTCCGCGGCTGTACGAGCGTCGCCGGCAGAGAAGTGAACTTTTGTCGGGCGGTGAGCAGCAGATGCTTGCAGTTGGCAGGGCGCTTATGACGGACAGTCCTTTTATAATGCTTGATGAGCCGAGCATGGGACTTGCGCCTAAACTTATGTTCGAAATGTTCCGTGCGCTTAAACAACTCAATTTTACAAGACAGATGACAATTCTCGTTGTAGAGCAGAATGCCAAGGTCGCCCTTGATTTTGCCGATCGTGGGTATGTTCTTGCAACTGGCGAGATAATCGCATCGGGAACAAGTGAACAGCTTCGCAACGATCCCGAGGTACAAAAGGCATATCTCGGCGGTTAAAATTAAAATTGCTCCTTTTTGTGGCCGTCCCCGGACCGACTGTTGCTGTCAGACACAAGGAAAGGGGGCGGTTTTTTTGTTTTAATTTTGATTAAAGACAATTTTTTTTGAATTATGGGCGTTTGCCTGGCGAATGCCAGGCACCGGGCTATCCGGGGTTTTATTCCTGCGCAATTGCTCCGGAACGCGCCTGTGTGGCGCGCCCCTACTATCCCTAACGCATTTTTTAAAAACTTTATATATTTTATTATTTTCTCATTTTTTGCATTATCATAAGTCCTGTTGGAGTTGCCGCAAGGCCGTCTTCTCCTGTTTCTCTAAGACATGCAGGAATAAGTTTTCCGATTCTTCCCATAGAGTCTATTACTTCGTCTGCCGGAATTGCGCTTTTTACGCCGGCTTTTGTCATTTGAGAGGCGACAACGGCGTTTACAGCTCCGCTCACGTTTCTTTTTATACAAGGAACTTCTACAAGTCCGGCAACAGGATCGCAGGTAAGTCCAAGCATATTTTTTAGGGCAAGCGCCACAGAATTCAAAATGTCATCGTTTGTTCCGCCGTCAAGACTTGTAAGTGCGCCTGCTGCCATTGCGCTTGAAGAGCCTATTTCTGCCTGACAGCCACCCTGTGCACCGCTTATGCACGCATTTTGAGCGATTACTTCTCCAATTCCTGCCGCGACAAAAAGAGCCTGTACGATTTTTTCTTCTGTTGTGTTGCACTGTTTTTCGTAAGTTAATAGAACTGCAGGAATTATTCCGCAGGAGCCAGCAGTTGGAGCGGCTACAATTCTTTTCATACATGCATTGCTTTCGCCCATTTTTACGGCTTTTTCCATTACTTCCGTCATAAAATCGCCAAGAAGACGATTTTTTTGTTTTTTGAATTCTTCCAGTTTTGCGCCATCTCCACCGCTTAGACCGCTTGCTGAACGAAGGGCAGGATCGTAGTTTTTGTCCGCATTTTTCATTGCCAAGTACATGTCCTTCATTTTTGCGAACGACTCTTCAAAACTTGTCCCCTGTTCTTTCATGTCATCTTTTATGATAATCTGCCAGAATTCTTTTTTTTCGGTCTTCGCTTTTTCAACTATTTCACTTAGACTTTTAAAACTCATTTAAAACCTCTGTTTGTAAATTTACCCCTCAAGACTGTAATATGTAACTTTTTCGATTCCTTCCAGATGCGAAACCCATTTTATGGATTCCTCTGGAATTTCCTGATCACATTCAATAATCATGACAGCATTTCCGCCTCTGTTTGAACGGTAAAGCTGCATTTCGGCAATATTCACGGATTTATGGCTCAGCATGCTTGTAACTTCTGCAATGTGTCCCGGCTGGTCGAGATTGTGGACAATCAGTGTCGGATATTCTCCGGAAAAATTGGCGCTAAGTCCGTCTATGGCCGCTATGTTTATGAGCGAGCCTCCAAGAGATTCTCCGACAACTTCCAAATGTCTTCCGTTTATTCCAGACAGAATAAGCTGCACAGAATTTGGATGAACATCTTTTAACTTTGCTTCGCCAAAACTGAATTCAAGTCCATTTTTCTCCGCAATTTCAAAACTCCGTGGAATTTCAGGGTTGTCCGGCTTCATTCCAAGCAGTCCTGCCAGAATCGCTTTATGAGTTCCATGACCTTTTCCTGTTGCGAGAAATGAACCGTACAAGAGAATCTGCGCTTTTTTTACAGGCTCTCCAAGAAGTTTTCTCGCAACATAGCCGATTTTTACAGCTCCTGCCGTATGGGAACTGGACGGTCCGACCATAACAGGACCGATAATATCGAAAATATTCATAATAAAACAATAATAACCATTTTCAAAAAAATAAACAATCGTGCACGATGTATTGAATAAATTTTTGTTTGGTTTTATGATTTGCCTTGATTAAGGAGTGGACGAAAATGACAGGCTGTAAGATAGTTTTTTCGGGCGAAAATTCACTTGAAGTTCAGTTTGAGCAGAAAATTTGTATTGAAGTGAACCGAATGGTTTTTGAGTTTGCCAAGTTTTTTGAAGAAGCGGCAGTTGGGATTTCTGACGTAAAAATTGAAGAGATTGTTCCGACTTATTGCGCCGTTACCGTCTATTTTGATTGCGCAGAAAATGGAGATGAAGGACGTAAAAAAGTTCTTGAAGCTGCCCGGCGGATTTTGGACAGGGTTCTTTCGGATGGGGAAAAAACGACAGAAAACTCAGGCCGAGTTGTAAAAATTCCTGTCTGTTACGATGATGAAGAATTTGCTCCTGACCTGAAAGATGTTGCCTTGAACGCAGGACTTTCGCAGAAAGAAGTTGTCAGAATTCACTCTTCAACAGATTATTTGATTTATATGCTTGGATTTTTGCCGGGATTTGCTTATCTTGGCGGACTTGACCCGCGACTTGAGACTCCGCGTCTAAAAACTCCCCGCACAAAAATACAGGCTGGAAGCGTGGCGATTGGCGGAAGCCAGACAGGGCTTTATCCTGTTGATTCTCCCGGAGGCTGGCGAATAATCGGACGTACTCCATTAAAAGTGTTCAATCAGTTTAGAAATCCTGCTTTTTTATATTCGGCAGGAGACAAAATTAGATTTGTGCCAGTTACAAGGCGCGAATTTGACGAGTTTGATGAATTGGACTGGCTGGAAAAAAACGGCTATTCAGAAAATAAAATGAGCGCGCCAAAAAAAACAGCGCGTTTTGTCTGTGGCGGAGGAGCAAAAATTATTGACGGCGGATTGTTGACCACTGTGCAGGATTTCGGCAGAAAAGGTTTTCAAAAATACGGAATAGGAGAGAGCGGAGCGATGGACAGAAAAAGTCTTGCCTTTGCAAATGCTCTTGTTCAAAACGAATTAAACACAGCCTGCCTTGAAACAACCTTGTGTGGTCCTGAACTTGAATTTTCTTCGGACTGCGTGTTTGCAATCACAGGTGCAGAATTGAATGCCAGTCTTGACGGAAAAACTGTCGCAATGAATACAGCTGTCAAGGCAAGCGCCGGAAGCGTTCTAAAATGCGGTTTTGCAGTAAAAGGCTTGCGTTCATACATTGCATTTAGAGGCGGAATTCTTGTTCCTCCAGTTTTTGGCAGTGCGTCGACAAACGTTAAGAGCGGAATGGGCGGTTATGGCGGAAAACTAGTTAAAGGCGGACAGCTTGCTTTTGGAGAAAGTTCTCATGGTTTTAAAAACAAAGAATTTTATTCATCAGTTTTGAATATAGAAAATGAAAGAATTGAAATAAAAGACGATGAAAATTTGCCGCTTGTACTAAAAGTTCTTCCTGGCGCT
Organism: Treponema sp. UBA7567; assembly: GCF_002476655.1. NCBI lineage: Bacteria > Pseudomonadati > Spirochaetota > Spirochaetia > Treponematales > Treponemataceae > Treponema > Treponema sp. UBA7567. Next base: position 110,608 of record NZ_DLLH01000027.1, on the reverse strand, counting down.
CAATACGATTTTTTTGACAAAAAAACAATTGAAAAATTTACTTCTACGGTTTATGAAGTAAGTTCTGAAAGCGACAGGATGGGAATCCGCTTTTTAGGAAACAGTCTTGATTGCGGCAAGACAGATATAATTTCTGATGCGATTCCATTTGGAGCAGTTCAGATAACATCGAGCGGGCTGCCAGTTGTAATGGCGGCGGACAGACAGACGACCGGAGGATATGCGAAGATTGCCACGGTTTTGCAGCGGAGTATGCGGGAATTGGCTCAGGCGCGTCCTGGAAAAAAAGTGCGTTTTGTGTTTTGTTGAATTCGGAGAGTTTTGATTCAAGAGAAAATTGCGAAAAATGGGGGAAAATATGAAAAAAATTGAAAATTCAAATCCGTATCGGAAAAGTTTGCCAAATGAAGTCCGCCAATTGATAAGCGATGGAAAGATTACAGGACAGACTTCTGGAATGTGTGACGGTTATGCCCAGGCAAATCTTTGTATTCTGCCTGAAAAATATGCTTATGATTTTTTGTTGTTTTGTCAGCGCAATCAAAAATCTTGTCCGCTGCTTGAGGTAAGCGATTGCGGCTCCAGATTCCTTAAAACTTCTGCGCCAGGAGCAGACATTGCCAAAGAAATTCCAGGATACAGAGTTTGGAAAAATGGAAAGCTTTTTGATGAATGTACGGACGTTTCTTCGTATTGGAGGAATGATCTTGTTTCTTTTGTTATTGGATGCAGTTTTTCTTTTGAGAGTCTTTTGATTGATGGTGGAATTGATGTCCGGAATATTTCTGAAAACCACAATGTGCCGATGTACATTACAAATATAGATACGGTTCCGGCCGGAATTTTTAGCGGAAAAATGGTTGTTTCTATGCGGCCAATTCCTTATGACAAAATCGTTCGTGCTGTCGAAATTACATCGCGGGTTCCAAAAGTTCATGGTTCGCCGGTTCATATTGGTTCACCTGAGTTTATCGGAATAAAAGATATAAATAAGCCTGATTTTGGAGAAATGAGCACAATCAAGGAAAATGAAGTTCCTGTGTTCTGGGCATGCGGAGTAACTCCTCAAAGCGTCGTTATGAATTCAAAACCTGACTTTTGTATAACCCATGCGCCTGGACACATGCTCATAACTGATATTCCAGAAAGTTTTCTGCAGAACTAATGTAAAAAATGCACAAAAAATAAATAAATGTTTGTCATATTTGCTATCGTGCACGAAACAATGACGTGCTAATGTTGTGTCATAAACAAAAACGTGAAGGCAGAAGTTTTTCACGCTAAAATTGAACTTAATTTGGAGGCAGGAATATGAATGCAAAAGAGATTGCAAAAATGCAGACAGAAAATGTGCTTTTGGGATGGAGCAAGCAGGGCGGACTAGATCCAATTGTTGTTGATCATGCCGAAGGAATTTATATCTATGATACCGACGGAAAACGATATGCGGATATGTCTTCTGAGCAGGTAAATGTTAATGCCGGTTACGCAAACAAGGAAATGACCGAAGCTATAAAGGCTCAGCTTGATAAATTTGCTTATGTTCAGGGCTCCTGGGGAGCAGAAAGCCGTGCAAAGCTTGCAAAATCGATTATCGACCGTTTGCCTGACTGTTTTGGAAAAGTGTTCTTTACAAACGGTGGGGCAGATGCGAACGAGAATGCGATAAAAATTGCCAGAATGTATACCGGACGTTTCAAGGTAATGAGCCAGTACCGTTCTTACCACGGTTCAACTTTTGGAGCCGGAAACTTGACCGGTGAACCACGCCATTTTGCGCTTGAGCCGGCTATCCCCGGCTTTATTCACTTCCGCGGGCCTTATCCTTATCAGGAAAAAATTCACTTTGAGTCGGAAGATGAGGAATGTGAATATTATGTAGAACGTCTGCGTGAACAGGTTATTTTTGAAGGCGGCGACAGAATTGCTGCAATCATTCTTGAAACTGTAGTTGGTTCAAACGGAATTATCATCTATCCAAAGAACTACTTAAAAGGTGTCCGCAAGATTTGTGATGAATTTGGAATCATGATGATTTGCGATGAAGTTATGGCTGGCTGGTACAGAACAGGAAAAATGTTTGCATATATGAATTTTGACGTAACTCCAGATATTATAACTTTTGCAAAAGGCGTAAACTCTGGCTATATTCCGCTGGGTGGATGTATCGTAAAGAATGAAATTGCTCATTTCTTTGACGACAAGTATCTTTCGTGCGGACTTACATATTCTGGTCATCCGTTGGCATGTGCCGCTGGTGTTGCTTGCCAGGAATTCTACCTTAAAAACGATATTGAATCTCATGTTCAGAAAGTTGGAAAGCATCTTGGAAAAAAACTTGAGGAACTTAAGGCTAAACATAAGAGCATTGGAGATGTTCGCTACATCGGGCTTTTTTCTGGAATTGAACTGGTAAAGGACAGAGAGACCCGTGAGCCGCTTGTTCCTTGGGGACAGGATCCAAAAGGGATAATGGGAGCGATTGTAAAGGAACTCAAAAGCCGGGGATTTTTTACATATTCACACGAAAATGTAATTATTGTTGCTCCTCCGCTTATCATAACCGAAGCACAGATCGACGAGGAACTTGAAAAGCTGGACGATGTTTTGAGTATTGTTGACGAAAAATACATTTAGCTTAAAAAGGAGATAAGATAAAAACAGCCGAAAACAGCGTCTGTTTTTATCTTTAAA
>NZ_DLLH01000027.1:96938-107839 GCF_002476655.1 Treponema sp. UBA7567 | reverse complement strand
AAACTGAAGTTTTAATCTTGACTTTTTATGGGAGAAATCCATGGTATTTAATTTTACGACAGCGCCAAGGACTGTAATGGGCGAAGGAGCGTTAAAAGTCGCTGCGCCTTATTTCAAGTCTTTTGGAAACAAAGCTTTGATTGTAACCGGAAAAATAATTACAAAGACCGGGCTTGCCGCTCAGGTTCAGAATGTGCTCAAAGAACAGGGAATTGACAGCGTTATATATAACGATCTTCCTGGAGAGCCTACGGATTTGATGATTTATGCCGGGGTCGAGGTTTTTAAGAAAGAAAAGTGCGATTTTATTGTTGGGCTTGGCGGAGGAACACCTCTCGACAGCGCAAAGGCAATTGCGGCTATGGCTGTTCTTCCAGGAAAACTTGGCGACTACAAAGGAAAGGAGATGTCCGGGGATTTTGCGCCGCTTGTGTTGATTCCTACAACCGCTGGAACTGGCTCTGAAGTGACAAAATATGTCGTATTTACAGAAACAGCGACAGATTCAAAACTCTTAATAAAAGGCGACGCGCTTCTTCCAAAAATCGCTGTTGTTGATTACACATATACTCTTTCTTCTCCTTCTTCAATCACACTGGCCACAGGAATGGATGCGCTCACGCATGCGATTGAAAGCTATACTTGTGTAAAACATACTCCAGTTACGGATTTGTACTGTCTTGATGCGATTAAGAGAATTTTCAAATATCTTCCAGTCGCTGTAAAGGACGGTACGGACAAGGTTGCCCGCGAAAATATGAGCATTGCCGCTTACGAGGCTGGAGTTGCAATAAATACTAGTCCTACAACGATTGTTCACGGAATGAGCCGTCCGATTGGAGCGGTTTTTCATGTTCCGCATGGAATATCAAATGCTATGCTTTTGGTTGAATGTCTGCGCGCTGTGCTTCCTGGAGCATATTCACGTTTTGCAGAACTTGCCGTATTGGTTGGAGCGGCTCAGGACGGAGAGGAACCGAAAATTGCCTCTGAAAAATTTCTTGAAAAACTTGAGGAATTTACAAAATCCTTGAATGTTCCAACTCTTCGTGAATACGGTCTTGATCTTCAAAAATTTGCTCAAAAAGAAGAAAAAATGGCGTCAGATTCCGTTGCGTCTGGTTCACCTGCAAACTGCTACAAAGTTCTTTCAAAAGAAGAGCAGATTGCGGTTTATGAGATTTTGAGGAAAAAATAATGAAAATCGCGCTGATTCAGATAAAAGGAAAAAGTTCCAATGATGACAATATCGAAATTGCGTTGGAACAAATCGAAAAAGCAAGTGATTCTAGTGCTGATTTTGTTGTTTTGCCGGAAATGTTTTCCTGTCCTTACAAGGCGTCAAATTTTCCTGTCTATGCTCAGGAAGATGGCGGAAAGAACTGGCAAAAATTGAGCGCTGCTGCAAGAAAAAATAAAATCTATCTTGTGGCTGGCTCAATGCCTGAATTGGAAATAAGTGAAGAAAATGGCAACCGCGTAGAAAAAATCTACAATACTTCCTATGTTTTTGACCGAACCGGAAAACAGATTGCAAAGCATCGAAAAATGCACTTGTTTGACTGCGATATTCCTTCGGCGCGGTTTTATGAAAGCGAGACTTTAAGTCCAGGAAAAAACGTAACAGTATTCGACACAGAATTCGGCAAAATCGGACTTATGATTTGCTTTGACATTCGATTTCCTGAATTGGCGCGGCTTATGGTTGACAAGGGTGCAAAACTGATTGTTGTTCCTGCAGCATTCAATATGACGAGCGGTCCTGCCTGGTGGGATATTATGTTCCGTGCACGTGCAACCGACAATCAGGTTTTTATGGCAGGATGTTCTCCTGCCCGTGACGAAAATGCTGGTTATGTTGCGTGGGGACATTCGCTTTTTGTTGACCCATTTGGAAAAATTCTTGCTCAACTGGACGAAAAAGAAAATATTCTTTTGTGCGATTTGCAGCTTGAACAGGTTGATGATTTCCGAAATCAGTATAAAATTCTCTCTGCCCGGAGAAAAGACGTTTATTCGCTTGTTGAATGCAAAAATGTTACAGAAAAATAATGCAGGCATATAGTTAAAATGCACGAAAAAAAAATTAAAATTTGTGCAAATAAGATTTTTGTGTCTGGAGCAATGTCTGTATACTAAGTTTAATTTTTATGAATCAAAGGCGGTTCTATTCATTGTAGAAGATGGATTGGGCCGCCTTTTTTTGTTCATCTATGGAGGTGCATAATTATGAAAAAAGTCTTTAAAAAATCACTTGAGGTTTTAGCAGTCCTTGCGGCTGTTTTTGGATTTTTTTCTTGCGGAGAAAAAAAGAGTTCTGCAAAAACAGTTAAGATTGGAATTCTCTACAGCACGACTGGAAATTTCAGTCTTTCTGAAACGCCTATGCAGAATGCGGCTAAAATGGCGATAGACGAAATCAATGCGGCTGGCGGCGTAAAAGGAATGCAGATTGAACCTTTGTATGTTGACTACGGTTCAGACCCGGCTATGGCAGCGGAAAAGGCTCAGCAGATGATTTTGAAAGATGGCGTTACTGCTATTGTTGGAACAAATGCATCTAATACGCGTCTTGCAGTAATTCCTACGATTGAAAAATACAATAGCGTTCTTGTTTATAATACTTATTATGAGGGCGAAAAACCTTCAAAGAACCTTCTTTACACAAACACTTGTCCAAACCAGCAGGTTGCGGCATTTATTCCGTGGATGATAAAAAATCTCGGTCCGAAAATCTATATTGTTGGATCGGATTATGAATTTCCACGCAAGACAATCGCCTTTGCAAAGGAATATATTGCAAAATTTGGCGGACAAATTGTTGGAGAAGAATATACACCTACAAACGAAACAGACTTTTCTTCTGTTGTAAACAGAATTAAGGCTTCTGGCGCAGATTGCGTATTCTCCGGTGTAGCAGGCAACTCAAATGTTCCATTCTACAAGGACTATGTTCAATATGGAATGGATCCAAAAAAAGTTCCTCTTTGTTCAATTTCGTCACACGAGTCAGCAATTAAGGCTGTAGGTTCAGCGGCGGTCGGAAACTATGCTTCGTTCGACTATTTTAATTCTCTTGATACGCCAGAAAGCAAGCTTTTTGTTGAAAAATATCAGAAGCTTTTTGGAACGACAACAACAGTTACAAACAGCGCAGAAGGTGCTTATCACGGAATCTACATTCTTGCAAAAGCAATAGAAAATGCGCAGTCGCTTTCGGCGCAGGATATTATTGCCGCGGCTGCAGGTGTTGAAATTGATTCACCTGGAGGAAAGATAAAAATGGACGAGAAAAACCATCACTGCTGGCTTAATACTTATATTGGCCAGGTTCAGGATGATTTGTCTTACAAGATTCTTGCAAAAAGTGACGGACTTGTAGCTCCGATTCCTGAATAACGGAATAAAATTGAAGAAAAAATCTGTCGTCGCGGTGGACAATGACGGAAAACTGCCGCGGCGCACAGTCAGTTGATGAGTTTTTAACACAAAAAGGAGGCATGATAAAAATTACATCCTTGTAATTTTTATCATCACAGTTTGCTCAAGCGATGCTTTCACAAACTGTGATTCTCGCCATCCGTGGCTCGCCTCTAACGCGGAATTTTATAAGGAGGCATGATACAGATGAGCCTTTTCTTACAACAGCTATTGAACGGAATCAGTAACTCATCGGTTTTGTTTCTTACGACAATCGGGCTTGTAATCATTTTTGGAATGATGGACGTTGTCAACAATGCACACGGAGAGTTCATAATGATTGGAGCTTATACGGCCTGTATAAGCGTTAATGCGCTGCATATTCCGTTTGCACTCGCATGCATTCTTGCAGCCCTCATAACTGGATTTGTCGGAATAATAATTGAGCAGGCGGTTATTAAAAAACTTTACGGAAAAGTTGCAGAAACTCTGCTTGTTACGTTCGCACTTGAATATATAATTCAGCAGATTGTACGAATGATTTTTGGACCGGAAAGCCAGACGCTGGAAGTTCCGTTGCGTGGACAGATTACAGTTCTTGGAGTTTCTATTCCGTATTACAACCTTATTTTGATTTTAATGGCCTTGGTTGTGCTTGCGCTTACGCTTGTTCTTTTTTATAAAACTTCGTTTGGAATGCAACTCCGCGCAATTACACAAAACCGCGATATGACGCAGTGCCTTGGAATCAATGTTGCACGGATAAATATGTTTACATTTGGCTATGGTGCTGCTCTTGCAGGTTTTTCTGGTGCGTTGATTGCTCCAATAAAGAGCGTTTTTCCTGGAATGGGACCGGCGTTCAATGTTGACGGTTTTCTTGTCGTAATTCTCGGAGGACTTAATTCAATAATAGGATCATTTGCAAGTTCATTTGTAATCAATGAATCAATCACAATTATGTCGGGATATATGAGCCAGATTGTCTCAAAGCTTTTAATTTTTGTTGTGATAATTGTGATTGTACGTTTCCGGCCGAACGGTCTGTTTTCTTCAAAGGAAAAAAGATAGGTGAGGTGAATTATGAGTTTTGATGAAAAAATTGAAAAACTGAAGACGCCAGGTTTGTCTTCTGTAAAATCTGTAAGCGTTGAAAAGTGGATTGCTTATGGAATATTTGCGCTTCTTATTTTTATTCCGCTTTTTAGTTCAATGTACAGCCAGCTGGTGTTCGGAAAATTTATCTCCTATATGATTTTTGCGCTTGCGCTTGATATTCTTTGGGGATATTCCGGATTGATGAACCTTGGATTTGCGCTCTTTTTTGGGCTTGGCGGATATGTATTGGGAATCTCTCTCTCGTGCCAGAACGGGCTTCCTGCATTCATGGAATTTGGCGGACTAACGCAGATTCCTCTATTATATAAGCCTTTGCAGAATATTCCGTTTGCTTTTTTGATGGGACTTTTGGTTCCTTCGGCAGTTGCCTTTATTCTTGGGCTTTTTATTTTCTACAGCAAGATTAAAGGAGTTTTCTATAATTTGATAACTCTTGCGCTTGCGGCTTTGTTTGAACTTCTTCTTGCTACAAAGCAGATGTACACCGGCGGCTCTTCCGGAATCAACGGAATTGCAGGAGGACTCGACAAAATAAAATTTTTCGGCAGACCTATAACGATTACGGGCTGGTATTATATCGGTCTTGCTGCGCTTGTGGCAGTTTATGTTCTTTGCCGTCTTATTACAAAGGCTCGTTTTGGCAGTGTAATAAAATCTGTCCGCGACAACGAGGCCCGGCTTCAGTTTCTCGGATACAATCCTGCGGTGTTTAAGATTGCGGTCTTTACAATAGCAGCGTTTTTTGCAGGTTTTGCCGGAATGGTCTATCTTCCAATGACGTCGTTTATTTCTATTGAGGCGGCCGGCGTCAGCTTTTCAACGATGGTTCTTGTTTGGCTTGCAGTCGGTGGACGTGGAAACCTGACGGGGGCAATGGCTGGCGCACTTCTTGTAAGTTTTTTGCAGTCAAAGCTTTCTGAAAGTTTTGGCAATATGTGGCAGCTTGTGCTTGGCGCTGTCCTTATTCTTATCGTTTATTTTTTGCCAAAAGGAATTGTTGGAACTTTGCAGGATATTCAGTATAACCGTCGAATTGCAAAAGTAATCTCGCAGCAAAAACAGGAGGCATGATAAAGATTACGTCCTTGTAATTTTTATCATCACAGTTTGCTCAAGCGTTGCTTTCTCAAGCTGTGATTCTCGCCATCCGTAGCTCGCCGCTAACGCGGAGTTTTAGAAGGAGGCATGACAATGGCTTCATACCTTGAATTGAGAGATGTTTCAGTTGTTTTTTCAGGATTCCGGGCTGTCAATAAAGTCAATCTCAAGATTGAAAAAGGAGAACTTCGCGTGCTTATTGGACCGAACGGTGCCGGAAAAACCACAATAATGGATATGATTACCGGCAAGACAAGACCGACAGAAGGGCAGATTCTCCTTGACGGACACGATATAACAGGAGAACCGCCCTATAAAATCGCTGAAACTTACAGAATCGGGCGCAAATTTCAAGGACCGAATATTTTTGCGAACATGACTGTCTTTGAGAACATAGAAGTTGCTCTTCGCGGTTATTCGTCGCTTATAAAAACATTCACCTACAGACGCACGCCGCAAATTGTCGAAAAAATCAATGGCATTTTAAAGCAGATAAATCTCTACGATTACCGGGACATGATAAGTTCTTCTCTTTCGCATGGTCAGAGGCAATGGCTTGAAATGGGAATGGTTTTGGCACAGGATCCAAAGGTTATTCTTCTTGACGAGCCGACTTCGGGAATGACAGCGGACGAAACATACAAGACGGGCGAGATGATTCTCAATGTTATGAAAGGAAAAACTATTCTTGTAATCGAGCACGACATAGATTTTGTTAAGCAAATTGCAAAAAAAGTCACTGTTTTAAATCATGGAGAGATTCTTGCAGAAGGCACTTACGAGGAAATTACCAATAATCCGGAAGTTGTCCGTGTTTATCTTAAAAACGATGCCGACCTTGATAAAAAAGAGCCAACGGCTGAAGAAAAAATTGTCAAACAGATGCAGACACAGCTTCTTGAAAAGGCAGGTGTTTCTATAGAGGCAGTTGCAGGCCAGAAAACTACAGGAGGAGAATAAAAATGCTTGAAGTAAAAGACGCATGTGTAAGTTACGGAAAGAGCCGGGTTGTGAACGGAATCTCCTTAAAGATTGAAGGCGCAGAAACATTCCTTATTCTTGGAAGAAACGGTGTTGGAAAGACAACATTTATGAAAAGCATAATTGGACTTTTGCCGGTAGATTGCGGCTCAATAAATTTTGGCGGAAGCGATATAACAAAGAGCCGGGCGTATGAACGTTCTCAAAAGGGAATTGCCTATGTTCCTCAGGGACGTGAAATTATTCCTATGCTTACAGTTAAAGAAAACTTGCAATTAGGGGCTGTGGCACATAAAAAAGTTCAATTTGAGGCAAAAATGAAGGAAATTCTTGAATATTTTCCTGATTTGACGCCGCATCTGCGAAGAAAAGGAGGTGTGCTTTCTGGCGGACAGCAGCAGCAGCTTGCAATTGCCCGCGCGCTAATGAGCGATCCCAAAATTCTTATTCTTGATGAGCCGACAGAAGGAATTCAGCCAAATATAGTTATGGGAATTGCAGATATTCTCAAACGGTATCAAAAAGCGAAGAATATTCCTCTGATTATCGTAGAGCAGAATCTTCACTTTGCGCGCAGAATTGGAGACCGTTTTATGATTATCCAAAAAGGCCTCAGCGTAAAAGAAGGTTCTATAGACGAACTGACAGATGAAGTTTCTGCTAAATATATTTCTGTATAGGCGGGGGTAAAAAATGTCTAAAAATTATGTAATTACAATTGCGAGAGGTTTCGGTTCTGGCGGCAAACAGACGGCGACACAGATTGGAGAGAAACTGGGAATTCCCGTCTACGAAAAGCAAATTCTTGAAATGGCTTCGGCATATTCTGGGTTAAGCGAGGAAATGTTCATTGAAGTTGATGAAAAGCTCCGTGGAAATTATGTAACCAATGCGCTTGCAAAATTTACTTTTCCAAAGGAAGTTTCGCCTACAAGCAAGCGTTTTGAGAGCGATATAAATCTCTTTTGTATTCAGGCGGAAATAATAAAGCAGCTTGCACAGAACGTGTCGTGCGTAATTATCGGAAAATGCGCCGATCATATTCTCAAAGATTTTGACAATGTTGCGAGTTTTTATATAGAAGCTCCTCGAAAAGAGTGTCTGGAATCAATCATGACAAAGACCGGCGTAAATGAAAAAGAAGCCGCAAAGATGATTGAGAGCACGGACAAATATCGTTCCGAGTATTATAAGTTTTATTCTGGCGGAAACTACTGGACAAATCCTGTCAACTACGACCTTACGCTTAACAGCGCGAGAGTGGGACGCAGACGTTGTGCCGATGTTATTATCGATTATATGCGTCGGAGATTCGGGGCGGACTTTGAAGATACATTCAAGGGAAAAATATAATGAAGGAATAACTGGTTGCGTTTTTTAACCGCATTATTTTGCTAAAAAGAGGTATGACAAATGTATGAATGTGATATAAAAAGAATGGAAGAGAAAATAACTACTTTTGGAGGTTTTGGAGACACAGGCCACGGCGGAATTACACGATTTTCACTTTCTCCAGCGGCTATTCAGGCAAGAAACGAGATAAAATTGCGCATGACAAAGCTTGGCCTTGATTTTAAGACGGACGATCTTGGAGACATTTACTGCACTCTTCCAGGAACAGATCCGGATGCAAAAGTCATAATGTCCGGCAGCCACTGCGATTCAGTTCGGCAGGGTGGAAATTACGATGGAATTCTTGGCGTTCTTACTGCTATGGAAGTGATAGAAACTATAGTCACCAAAAAAATTCCACACAGGCATCCGATTCAGCTTGTTGTTTGGACAAACGAAGAAGGCGCGCTTTATGAACCTGCGATGATGTGTTCAGGAATAATCTGCGGCAAATTCAAAAAAGAAGAAATGTTTGCTTCAGTCGCAAAGGACGGTTCTGGAAAAACTTTTGGACAGGCTCTTTCGGAAAGCGGCTTTTTGGGTGAACAAAAGAACAGAATTGAACCTTCAAAAACAGAAGCTCTTGTTGAACTTCATATTGAGCAAGGACCGGTTCTTGAAGCCGGTGGATACGACGTTGGAGTGGTTGAAGGAGTGGTTGGAATGATAAATTATGAATTTACATTTCACGGACAGGCTGACCATGCCGGCACATTCCCAATGCCTTACCGAAAAGACGCTCTTTTTGCCGCAAGCCAAGCTCTTTTGTTTCTTCACGAAGAATTTGACAAGATAGGCGACAAGGAACTGGTTTATACAACCGGAAAAATAAGTTGTCATCCGAATATTCACACAATTATTCCTGACGAGGTAAAATTTACACTAGACGTGCGTCATCAAAATCCAGAAATAATAAAAAGATGTGTTGAAATAATAAAAGCTATGCCAAAAGAGTGGGCAAACTGCACAATGAGCTATAAAGAAGCATGGGCGCGAAACACTGTAACTTTCTACAAGGAATGGGTTGATGATGTCGAAAATGCGGCTCAAAAACTTGGTTACAAGAGCCACAAAATGTACTCTGGAGCCGGTCACGATGCACAGTATCTTAGCGAAATTGTTCCTACTACGATGATTTTTGTCCCGAGCAAAGGCGGACACAGCCACTGCGAACTTGAATATTCGCCAGTTGAATGGTGCTGGAAAGGAGCAAACGTGCTCCTTAACACAATTCTTGAGATAGACAAAAAATAGGATTATTTTCCCATGGCAACAACTTTAATTCCCTCAGTTTCAAGTGAACTCCGGATTTTTTTTACAAATTCAAGGGCTTTAGGGCTGTCGCCATGCACGCAGATAGAATCGGCTTCGATTTCTATTTCTTTGCCAGAAATTGTCTTTACTTTGTGATTTTTTATCATTTCAAGAACACGTTCAATTGCAAGATTTTCGTCTTGAATCATTGCGCCTGGCTTTGTACGGGAAACAAGACTTCCGTCATCTTCATAAGCGCGGTCTGCAAAAACTTCTTTTTTTGCCCGTNNACCCTTTTAGCATTTCGCTTCCGCTTAGGCCAAGAAGAATCAAAGAATCGTCAATTTCGGCAATTCCCTCTGCTATTGCAATGGCAAGTTTTTCGTCTTTTGCCGCCATATTGTACATTGCTCCATGGGGCTTTACATGCTGAAGAGGGACTTTATTTGCAACACAAAAAGAATGCAAGGCTCCGATTTGATACTGTACCATCGCTTTTAGTTCGAGAGGACTGACATTCATATTCCGCCGTCCAAATCCGACAAGGTCTGGAAAACCTGGATGCGCGCCTGCTGCCACATTGTTCAGTTTTGCCATGGCAACAGTTTTTGACATAACCAGCGGATCTGACGCATGAAAGCCGCAGGCAATATTTGCAGAGGAAATATATTTTATAACCTCTTCATCAAGTCCGATTTTATAATTTCCAAAACTTTCTCCAAGATCACAGTTTAAATCAACTTTCAGCATAATCGTTTTCTCCGTTTTTATATTTTATGACTGCGTTTTTCAGGGCAAGAATTATTTCTTTTTCTGTGTCCATTCCAAACCCGTCAACACCGACAATTTTTTCTCTTTTGACTCCGTCCACACTTCCGATTTTTACCGTGCTGCAGATGTAATCCTCGATTTCCTTAAAATCCGGCAAAAGCTCTGTTTTTTGAGAAAGAGCATCGAGATACGCAATAATTGAATACGCTCCCCAGTTGCTTACGGAAGCTATTACAAGGCAGTCTACTTTTACAGAACATGGAACAAGGCTCAGTTTTGAACTTATCAATTCCGCCACATTTCCCATTCCAATTTCGTTTCCGCCGTCGCCAACGCCAATTGTCGGAATTTTTCCGTAGGAAAGAGTGAATAAAATGTCTGTTCTGGCAGTAAATTCGCCAATGCTTTCTCTGCGCATATTTTCGTATCTGCCGTTGATGTTTATTCCACAGCGTTCAACCGAAATAAGCCCCGCCGGCTGATATTTTTCAAGCAGAGCCGTGCAATATTTTTCGTCGCCGTCAAAAGGCATATAGACAACTTCAAGCCCTTTTAGTTCAAAAAAATCTTTGCAAAAAGAATCTGTGACAATTACAGGATTGAATCCGAGTTTTTTTAACGCAAGCGCCAGAAAAACAGTTCCAGCAGGACCGTCTGTTTCTGCATATCCGGCTACATAAAAACCTGTTGTCAGAAGAATTGTTCTTCCTCTCTCCCAGGACAAAATCATTTCTGCCGCCTTATGCGAATAACCAGCCGGCAAACTTTTTTTAAGCACGTTCATTCCGCGTGAGCCATGACGCAAAACAATATCTTCAATTGTTTCTGTCAAATTAGTCGAATTTTGCATAGATGTCTCCCAAAAT